>PPGL01000035.1 GCA_003173915.1 Candidatus Levyibacteriota bacterium
TTGCCTCTTGATGGAGAAGTAGTCCGAGTGCATAAAATGCATCACGATAATCTGATTTGAGTTTGGTTGTTTGCTCAAGGGTTTGGACTCCTAAATCATACTGGCCATTTTGTGCATATAACAAACCTAAATTATAGGAAATTTTTGCATCGGTTGGCGCAAGTTGTTGGGCTTTTTGCATTGCTTCGAGTGCAGGGGCAAGATACTGTGGATTAAGTTGCGAAAGTGTGTACATGATTCTCACGCGTGATTTCCAAAATGTGATGTTGTTAGGATAGTCTTGCGTAATTTGGTCGTTTGCAGTAATTGCCTCTTGTGCTAGCTGTGCTGCTGCAGTTGCACTTGCTGCATCTTTTTGCGCTCCAAGTGCTGTTGCCATAACTGCTGCATTAATTGCTAATTCGTCTTTAAATACTGGTTCGTCAGGACGCGCAGCAACTGCTTGATGAAGAGGTTGATATGCAGACTGATATTGACCTGCACGATCAAGATTGTAGCCAAGCCCATATGATCTGTCTGCTTCCCAATAATTTCCTAAAACAAGAATTCCATACAATGCAACAAGCCATACGGCAATAATTCCTACCCATTGTCCAGATCCTGCTTCGTGTTCCTCTATAGCAGATTCTGGTAATCGAATAATATTATTAAGAAAAAAGAAAAACGCAGGAATTAATAAGAAATATATATTAACAATAACAACAGAGAATCCAAAAAAATTTGAAATAAGAATTGTTGTATAGGATGTCACAAGGGCGAGTGATATGCCAAAAATACTTGATTGTTGAGTGTATTTGATTTTTTTAGATTTTTCATCAATTGCAAATAATTCGTCAGGTGAAAATTTTGCAAATACTTTGACTATTCCAAATCCAAATAATCCAATAATTGCAAGATAGGTGAGTAGTCCAAATGCACCTGTTGTTGCCAAGTAATTTAAGTATTCATTGTGGGCTTTGTTATATAAATAATCCCACTCAGACGTAAGATTGTGTCCAACAGGTCTGTATTTGTAATACGCAAAAGCAAATGTTTCGACACCTGTTCCAAAGAGTGGATTATGAAGCCAAGCATCAATTGCTCCTTTCCATACATACATACGAATTTTTGCAGAATTTGTTCCACCAACTTCTCCAGTAATTGCATTTGGTTGTATTGTTGCTGGCGGAGCGGATGGTGTGGGTTTGGTAGGTGTTAACTGCTGCATAATTTGTGAAAGTGTAAATTTATCAAGTTGTGAGAATGGAGTCCCAACAAAAAATGTTGCTAGGATAATAATAAGTCCTGCAATCCATAAACCAGAAAATTGTATGAGTACTTTTCTTGCATAAAATCCAGTGACCAAGCCTAGAAAGATAAAACCGCCAACAATTGCAAGAAACGAACTCTTTGAATTAGCAAAGAGTAAGTCGACATAAAACAACAAACTTACCAGTCCAAAAAAAACAGCTGATTTCCAACGTTTTTTCCCTACATTATCATAGGTATAAAACATGCCAAAGGGTAAAAGAATGGATAAGTACGCGCCAAACCAATCTGGTTGTCCGAGTGTTGAAAACATACGGACCATTGGTTGAAATGCTCCTGTCCAACAAGAGACGTCAAAGGTTCCTCGAAAAAGATAACAGGTTGGGTCATAGCCAAAGTGAGAGGGAAGCCCCCATAGCGATGTGATAATTCCTGATGCAATTGATACCAAGAGCATGCGGTTAATATATTTTTTGGCAATATTACTCACAAATGCGTAGTACAAAAAGACGTAGGTAAGAAGAGAAAGTAGCCCGCCGTTAAAACGAGAATAATATCCCCACCACGAGACGTGTCGGTCCATGGAAAAAATTGTGGAAATTATTTGAGACAGCAAAAAAAGAAGTATTGGAATATCAAGAGGAGTGCGAAGAACAAAAATTCTTCTTTGGATTATCATTTTTGTAGTCCAGCCAGCACCAATGACTAATGCAAGAATAAAGGTTAACCATAATTTGTTAAATTCAAAAAGCTCGGAAGTATCGCCCACAAACGCAAGTGGAACAAATAGTAACAGTAAATAAAAAGACCAACGAATTATTTTGTCACAAATAGCAACAAGCTTCATAGAAAAGGGAAAAGCGTTTAGTGTGAAGCGTAAGGTTTTTTCTTAGGGCTTGACGCTTCCCACGTAACGCTAATACAAGCGTACCATATTGGAAAAGCTCCTTCAAGATGATATTATACCAGTATCAATAGAATTGCCTCATTGTTTCACTGTTTCATTGTTAACAATGTATCAATGAGACAATAGAACACTGCATATGATTTCACTTATTAATAATTTTTTTGGGATTTTTTCAGAGGATATTGGTATAGACTTAGGTACTGCCAATACCCTTGTGTGGGTAAAAGGAAAAGGTGTTGTGATTCGCGAACCATCTGTTGTTGCCAGGCATAAAAAAACAAAGCAAATTATAGCAATTGGTACAGAAGCAAAAAAAATGCTTGGGAAAACCCCCATGACTATAGAAACAGTTAGGCCACTTCGAGGAGGCGTTATCGCAGATTTTGATGCAACAGCAGCAATGATTGCGCATTATATGCGAGAAATAAATCAAACAAGTTCGGCACTGACAAAATCATTTATTCATCCAAGAGTTGCTGTTGGAATTCCATCCGCAGTTACAGAAGTAGAGCGTCGTGCTGTTTGGGAAGCAGCGCTTAGCGCGGGAGCACGAGAAGCATTTCTTATTGAAGAACCAATGGCAGCAGCAATTGGTGCAGGAGTAAGCGTTTTTCAACCAACAGGCATTATGGTTGTTGACGTTGGTGGAGGAACAACAGAAATTGCTGTTATTTCTCTTGGAGGGATTGTTGTGAATCGCTCGCTCAAGCTCGCAGGAGACAATATGAATGAAGCAATTATGCATTACATTCGTTTGCGACATGGACTACTAATTGGAGAAAAAACAGCTGAAGAGGTAAAAATGTCTATTGGAAGTGCATATCAAGTACGGTCAAGAGTCAAAAGTCAAACCGCTAGACATGCTGAGGATAAGAAGGCAAAAGATCAAGACGGGGAAGAGAAAGAGACAAATGAAAAAATGGCGATTGTCAGGGGTCGAGACATTGAAACAGGACTTCCGAAAAGTTTACGTGTTAACGAGATAGAAGTACGAGAAGCATTGGCGCCTGTTTTGGCCGAGATTATAGAAGGGATTGCAGAAGTTGCCGAAGAAGCACCACCAGAGCTTACTGCAGACATTCTCGAACACGGCATTTTACTCACAGGTGGCGGCGCATTGTTGTCTGGTTTTGACAGACTTATTGTAGAACGGACACATATCCCAGTTGTTGTTGCAGAAGATCCACTAACAACCGTTGTACGGGGGACAGGAAAAGTGCTTGATGATATGCATTTACTCGATAGAGTAAAGGTAACCGGCGGATTGAAATAGAAAATAGCGATATGCATTACGAATTATGCAGTAAGCAGAAAAATTCATATAACAACTTCATACTGCATATTGCGTAAAGCATAATTCATACTATGCGAAGACGAACACTTCTGATTGTAGTTTTTACGTTTTGCTTTGTTGTACTTTTATGTATTTTTGCAATTGGTGCTTTTGCAAATCTGTCAGGAATTGGTTTTCTACAATCTATTTTTTCTCCCTTACAAACAAGCATTGTTTCTGTATTTCATCACACAGGTTCTACAAGTGAAATTGATGTATTAAAACAGCAAAATTTGCAGCTTTCCAAACAACTTACAAATCTTCATCTGATTGAGGCAGATAATAAAGCGCTTCACGACCAATTTCAAACAACATCACCATCATCCACAACACTTTTGCCAGTAACAATTGTTGGCATGCCAGATTTTATTCCAGGAGTAACACTTCCTGATTCCCTAATTATCGGCGCTGGGAAAAATAAAGGAGTTTCTGTGGGGCAAACAGTAGTATACAAAAATCAACTTATCGGGGTAGTCCAAACAACAAATAGCTCCTTTTCAAAAGTGCAGCTTATCACAGCAAATACTGTTTCTTTTGCTGCAAAAACAGCAAAAACAGGAGCAGTTGGCATTGTGAAAGGATTTGGCAGTGGACAACTCGAACTTGATAATGTTGTTTTATCCGATACGCTACAGATTGGTGATATGGTTGTTACAAATCCTGATATTTCTGAAAATGGAAAAGGATTTCCTCCGGGACTTATTATTGGAAAAATAACATCAATTGAGAAAAGACCAAGCGATTTATTTCAAAAAGCGCATATTCAAGTATTAACAGATATTACAAAGTTACCAATTGTTTTTGTCATGATGCAGTAATATTAATCAAGAGACGCGTTTAGGTTTTGTTTGAAATATGAAAATATTTTTTATTGGCATTCTTTTTTTGGTTGCAATACTTCTTGAAACAACAATGATTCAGTTGCCTCTTGTTTTGCTTTTGCTTCTTGTTACAACGATTGTATACCAGAGTGAAATTGTTTTTTTCCTTGCAGTATTTCTTGGAGTGCTTCTTGATGGATTATTATTTCGGCCACTGGGGAGTACGGGAATATTTTTCTTGTTGTTCTTGTTGTTTGTCTTTTTATACGAACGGAAATTCGAGCTGAGGACCGTTCAATTTGCCGCTCTTATGTCTTTTCTAGGATCATTTTTGTATATGATCATTTTTGGTCATAGCATATTGTGGTTACAGCTAGGAATAAGTATTCTTGTTGGGATTGGGTGCTTTTTGTTACTTTCTTTTTCTCCAGAAAAAATCCCCGAACAAAAAGTTGGATGGTAAAAAACTGTATCATTGCCTATTTCTCACTCCTACTTCACATAAATTTTTACGATTTTTCGCATGATTTACAAATGAGAGAATCTGCTCCAGTTTTTCCGTGGCAGCAGGCATTTGTAGGCTGTCAGGTCACAACACAAGAAATGCTCGCTCCTGAGTTTTTTCTTAATGTAAGAATTTATGCAGAAAGAATTCAGCCTGCAATAGATAGATCAATCAGGCGAGTGGGGACAGGCAGACTCGGGAAGCCCCAGTCGGTTGTGGTGTATACGAAAACTCCTTCAGAAGAAAAACAGGCAAAAATTAGAAAAAGAGTAGAAGCAGCTGCAAGGCGGGAAAAAAGGCGAGATGAGGCTGCAGCAGAACGTATGGCAAATGATAGGGGAAATCATCCTCCGCTTTATAACACCCTTATGGACATGCCAAAAGATAG
>PPGL01000032.1 GCA_003173915.1 Candidatus Levyibacteriota bacterium
AGGACATGTGAAGTATTCCTAAAGTACAGAAGCGGTACACGAAGCAAACCTACTTTATAGTGTAGCATACTTTTTTCCAAAAGAGAAGAGAATTTTGGAAAAAGATCGCGCATTCCTTGATCTTCGATAATATATATGGTGTTGTTATCGAGTGTAGAATTGATATAAATAAATGGATATGTATCAGTCAGACTATATGTTGAAGTTTTCGTGACAAAATAATATGGTTCGGGCAAAGACGCCAGAAGAAGTGCATTATCAAGAGAATACTTCTCTTTTATTTTTGCTGCAACAGTTTCTTCATAATTTTTTCCAAACCAAACACCATTATCCCAAAATCTTATACCAAAAAAAGTAAGAATACATTGCACTAGAACAAGTATGCTAAAAAACCCTAAGAGAGTTTTCCTGTATCGATTCTTAAGATTAGTTGTTTGATAAACATGGACTATCCTTTCTGCCGTATATCCTGCAGGAATGAGAAGGAATGGTAACAGGTGGGTAAAGTAACGAAGCATCGTGGGGTTGGTACGGTAATATGTTCCTCCAAGGATAGCAAGAGAAAGCAAAACAAAAAGTACCATGGTTTTATTCTTTTGGTCTAGCGTCATAATCCCAATACCGCTCAAAGCAAGTACTGTAATGAGTGGATTGGTAAGAAAAAAAAGACGAAATGCAGGATAAATAATGAAAAGGAACAGTACTCCAATTCCTTCTGCTAATAACAGTATTTTTCCAAATGAAATCGATATCTTCCACGTTCTTACAGACCGTGAAATAAGATAACACATAAGAGAAAACAAAATCGTTGTAAAAACTACCAAGAGTAATGGCCAGCCTTGATGTAAAATTGTAGAGAAAAAACTCCGAAGAGGGAAAAGAGTACTAAGCACTATTGTGGTAACGAAAAAAAACGATGCAAAGATTGTAATAATTTTTTGAGGAAACGTAGAATTTTTAAAGATAATCAAAAAAATAACTGGAATACTAAGAAAAATATATTCGAAACGTGCCAGAAATGAAACAGCAAAGAAAAATCCTGTTAAAAGATCAGAGGAGTCTGCAAAACTAACGGGCTTTTCAATATTTTTTAAAAGTGAAGTAAGAAAGAGGAGAAGCATGAAAACTCCTGTTGTTTCAGTGAGGATAAATCCTCCCCACACAACATGATTAAAAGAAATAGCGATAATACCTGCACCTAAAAGTCCTACTATTTTCGATTTGTATAGTGTTGAAAGGAAAATATAGGAGACAAGAATGCTGGTAAGTCCACAAAGTATAGCAACAAGATGAGCGGCAAAAAGAGTATTAGAAAATAGTTTTTCAAAAAGCAGTATGAGAAGAGGATACATTGGCCTTGTCCATTCTATAAAATCGGGATAAAACATTCCCGTGGGTCCAAGTGTTCCAATCACAGAATGATATGTTTGGATATTATGAGCAACTATCAAACTCTGATATGCGTCTGGATAAAAATTAAATGGTGAAATATTCACAATACGAAAAAGCAAACCTAAAGCAAAGATTCCAAGTAAAATAATAGTTGTTTTCATGCTCCTATTGTACTACCGAAAATACCTACGTAAAGTGCACAAGTATATTATCAAAAAAATATTTGACACCCTGTCCTTTATTACTGGTATACTAATAGTATGCAGAAGCTCATCCCGCTTATTTATTTCTATACAGTAAGTCTTGCAGGACTAGGGCTTTTGATAGTAGGTGTTTTTGCAGACGTACATTTTCTTGTAAATAAACTTTCCTATTCCGAATATCCTTTGCCATATCTCGTAGTAGCACCATGTGTACAACCCGAACCGCCAATGCCCATTATGATGCAAGGATCAGGAGTGACGACAAATGGAACGGTAAGTTCTGGAGCGGTGACAATTGAGAAAGGTGTTGTAACTAAGACTTTGCAACCAGTTCCATCCGGAGCACCCACAATTGCGCCTGTCCAAATTACTTCACGGGCAGTAATGCCTAATTTTTTCTATGCCAATTGTGAGAAACAAACTGCGGAGGAGAGAAAGCAGGCAGAAGTAGCAGATTTAGAAAAAGCACTTTCTTTTACACTTGTTGGGTTGATTCTTTTTAGTATCCATTTCTACTACGCCCGCAAAAAGTCACAATAAATCTAGGTTCATTTTACATTGCTAGATCTTTTAAGATTTCTTGAATGTGTTCTGTGGGATTTACGTTTTCATAGATTTTTTTAACAATGTTATCTTTACCAATCAAATATGTTGTACGCAAAATTCCTTCAAACTCTCTTCCCATAAACTTTTTCTTTCCCCACGCATGATAGGCATCAATTACTTCGTGGTTTTCATCTGCAAGTAGTGGAAAAGTTAGGTGATATTTTTCTGCAAATTTTTTATGAGATTTTACAGAATCTTTAGATACTCCCAAAATAATCACATTCTTTTTTGTCAGCTCCCCAAGGTTATCTCTAAAATTGCATGCTTCTTTAGTGCAACCTGGCGTATCGTCTTTGGGGTAAAAATATAGCACAACAATATAATTTTTATACTGAGATAATGTGTGAGATTTGCCATCTTGGTCTAAGAGAGTAAAGTCTGTTGCTTTTTCGTTTATTGCATTCATGCTTTTTACAATATCACCAGTACTTTATAAAGTAAAGTTACTTATTCATGAAGTGAGGATGTTAAGAGGTTTATTCCCAGATACTCTTTACAATAGATTGATGACTGAAGGGATACGTGTTTCTGCATAAACTAATTTTGAAGATACAAAGTTGAAGAATACGGTAAATGATAATTTTTACTATGTTTCTATACGTTGCCATATTGTTGAACTTATGATTCCTTGTTCCATCGCTTTCTTATATGTAGTCACAAGAATCGTCAATCCTTCCGACGCAAAGCTTCTTGTAAGCAGATTATTCATTTCATGACTCATCATGTTTATTTTCTGTTGATGTGGGAAGATCAAGAGGATGTGCGGAAAAGATCTATCAAGACCTTCATAGATTTTCCACTTTTCACTTTCTTTCAATTTTATATACCTACTGATCCGGTATTTTATCGCGTACATGGGAACATGCTGATCAAATAATTCTATAAAATAGGTAGATGAAGTGATATGTTTGTTTAATGGATTCAGCGTTTTCTCAACAAACAGATCCGGGATGTATTCTTTTCTTTCATAAAAATCCTCATGTGTACAATACATCTGTTCTGTTATCCATCGTTCCGTTTTTGTTTGAGTATCATAGGTAATTTTGTCTTCAATATCTGCTGCTTTGAGCTGTAAATATAACTCAAAAATAAAAGTGCAGTGTTCAACAAACGTCTTTGATGCTTTTCTGTCCTGATAGAATTTTTTGAGATATTTTATATCCAGTTCATTATTTATGGGGATTTGCTCGCCCACATTATATCGAATCCAGATAATGCCGTTGTTCATTAAGTAATAAATAGCCGGTTTTGTATTTTCCAAAAGTTTGTGGGAATAAATTCTTCCGAGATACTTTTTCTCAACTAGATCTCTCAACCAGGTGTTAATTCGTCTTGCATCTTTATGTTTAAAATACCGTTGTAACTGTATTCTGTTAATAAACCTGAATCGAAAGATATGCGTTACGATTTCTTCTTGTCTTTTCGTAATTGGCGGAAGTTCTCTAAAATTCATGTATTATTTTTTTATATTTTGTGGAGCAGGAAAAGTATCAACTATGGAGCAGTATTTCTATAAATAGTAGTTCTTCGAATTATAACATTTTTGTTTGTACTTCATATCAGTATTATTCTATTCTTAATACTATACCTTTAGGTATAGATAAGATCGGAAGTTTAAAATAGAGTTTTGATCCTAAAAACTGTCCCCATCGCAGGCAACTTTATGTCCTCGCCGGCGAGGACATCATTAATGTTTACGACGGGAACAGTTTTTCCTTGACAAAATAGCAGTGAATATAAAAAGAAGGTGCAATCCACTCATACTCTACAAAATGAAAGATCGCGTATCCCAAACAAGACTTAAATGAGCCTCAAATTTAGTTTTTAGATACAAAAGTATATAGTAAATAAAGTCTATGTTGAAAAATATTATTACTTGCTTATAGTGATATAATCATAAGCAATGAATCAAGAACAAATACGCCAATTTATTCAAAACTATCTTTCGAAACGAGAGAGAACAATTGTTATTGTAGATTTTGGAAACGTTGAGAAATGGAAATTTAGCCTAAATTGGCAAGTTGGTATTCAAGAATTAGCTAATCTTGTTAAAAACTTTTCTTATGGTAAACGCTTCTTGCGTCGTTTTTATTATGGTTCAGATTATGGTCAAAAAGAAACAAGTGATGTAATGGAACCATGGTCCCAGGGAATTATAAGTAGAGCGAAAATGAACGGTTTTGAAGTGGTAACTAAGCGAGTAAAGTATATTCATAGCGCAGATAATGTACGCGGCTTTGAAAAGAAATGCGATCTTGATGTAGAAATGGCAGTAGACCTTATTAAGGAGCGAGATAATTATGACAATATAATTCTATTTTCTGGTGATGGTGATTTGATGCATGCTATTGCGTATTTACACGAAAACTATGGTAAAAGTTGCATTGTATTTGGGGCAAGAGACCATGTAGGAAGAGAAGTGTTTGACGCTAAGATTAAGGGAGTGGTTTCAGATATATTCTTTGCTGAAGACTTTGAATATAGGTTAAATATGCATCGAGGGAGGGTCTAAAAATCAGAAACCCGCCTTTTCAGGAGGGTCTCGATCAAAATCCGGTAAGCCTAATGCTTACAAAACAAATTCTACTATAATTTCCTATATTTGTCAATATTCAACACGATAAATTAGCCTCAAATTCTTGTTTGTAGATATAGATGCATTTCCCAATCAGATATCAATGGACTAGCAATCAATTGCCATTTCTGCTATTATGTAAGAATAAATTATACAGACGCGAAGTGCGTCTGGAGCGACAATTATTTGCCACCCCTAAGAGCTTCGCTAGATTTTAATTGTGGAATTGAACAGTATGATTCCTCCGTTAGACTTAAAAAAGGTAATAGAAGAAAAAATTTCTGAATCTACATTTCGTGCTTATCACGTGGGATTTGATCAAAATAAATTTAGGCTCCAACCTCTTGTCGATATAATACTTGATTCATTAGTTGAATTTGCATTCGGCTATTGGGAAGCAAACAAAATATCTTATCCTGAGATGAGAGCTAAACTGAAAGAGGCTGCAGAAACAATTTATACAACTCCTAAATATCAAAAAAGGGGGGAATTCGGTGAATTAATTTTACATGTTTTGTTAAGAGGATTTCACAATACTATTCCATTGTTTTCAAAAATATACTTTAAAGATTCTCAAAATTCAACTGTACATGGATTTGATGGTGTTCATATTACTATTGATGATGCAAACAAGAAACTTTGGCTCGGAGAGTCAAAATTTTACGCCAATGGTCAAGATGGCATAATGGCATTAATTGATGACCTTAAAAATCATATAAAAGAAGATTATTTAAGAAAAGAGTTCAATTTGCTATCAAGAAAAATCCCTTCTGAGACACCTGATATACAACATTGGCAAAAATTAATGAATAAATACACTAAGCTCGATGAAATTTTTAGTGGAATTTGCATACCATTAGTTTGTACCTACTCAAGTGATATTTTTAAAACCCACACACAAGAATCAGATGAATATTTAAAAGATTTTGAGAGTGAATGTAGAAGTTTAAAGCAACTTTTTGACAAAAATAATATATCTACTAACGTTGATGTTTTATTACTGTTATTACCTGTTCCAAATAAAGATGAACTTAATAGATTATTGGATGAAAAATTAAAACACATGCAAAACATATGAGCAACGAAAAATATAATTTTATTCTAGAATTTCTATCGGCAAAGCAGGAAATTGGATTTGAAGATAGTTTTACCTTAGCAAAGATGTGTAGTGAGCTGCTTATAAATCACGACACTGAATATTTGGCAAGGGACTTAATTATTAGAGCCCTAGATTCAATTAAGTATTTACATGTTGGTACACATGAAATTTGGAATAGTCTAGTAGAAAAAATTGGGTTATATCCATATTTTGAACCCGCTAAAATGTCCTCTCTAGAATTATTGCATTATGAGCTGCACAAATCTAATTTTTTAGAGAATGTATATTTGCATAGGGAGCAAATGCAAATGTCATTAGCCTTACAATCAAAAAAAAGCTTAATTGTAAGTGCACCCACAAGTTTTGGGAAAAGTATTCTGATAGAGGAAATTATTGCAAGTAAAAAGTATAACAATATAGTAATTATCCAACCAACGCTTGCATTATTAGATGAAACTAGGAAAAAATTACAAAAGTATAGAGACACATATAATATTGTAGTGTCAACAAATCAGAAGGACTTAGGAGAGAAAAATATATTTTTATTTACTGGAGAAAGAGTTAATGAGTATAAATATTTTCCAAATATCGATTTTTTTGTTATAGATGAATTTTATAAATTAAGTATTGATAGAGATGATGAGAGAGCAATAGCACTTAATCATGCTTTATATCGTCTCCTCAAAATGACGAATAATTTTTATATGCTAGGGCCCAATATTAAAAGTATTCCAGATGGTTTTCACTCAAAGTATAATGCGGAATTTATAAAAACGGATTTTGCTACGGTCGCTGTTGATAATTTTGTAGTAGAAGGCATAAGCCATAAATCAACTACTGAGGAAAAAGAAGCTACCTTGTTCAATTTGCTCCCTCGATTAAAAGATTCAACTCTAATTTATTGTAGTAGTCCAGACAGTGCAAATAAACTTGCAGAAAAATTTTTAAATTATTGTAAGGAGAAAAATATAGATCTTACTTCAGAAGATCTACAAATTAAAAACTTAACAGAATGGATAGATGATAATATCCATAAAGGTTGGTTATTAAGAAGATCGCTACCTGCAGGAATAGGTTTACATCATGGGTCAGTACCAAGGCATTTATCCAGCTCAATAATTGACTTATTTAACAAGGGGATTATTCGGTATCTTTTTTGTACCTCAACATTAATTGAAGGTGTTAACACTTCAGCTAAGAATGTTATTTTCTTCCATAACAAAAAAGGTGTGAAAAACATCGATTATTTTGATGCAAAAAACATTGTTGGTAGAGCAGGAAGAATGAAATGGCATTATGTTGGAAATATTTATAATTTTAATAAAGAACCAGAGATTACTGATGTCACAGTCGATATACCTATGTTTACCCAAGATAATGCCCCATTAGACTTATTAATTCAAATGGAGAAAGAAGACTTAAAATCCGAGAGTGTAAAGAAAATTGAAGAATTTAATAGTTTAGACATTGAGTTGCAAGAATTATTGAAAGAGAATAAAGGTATACCTGTTGAAGGTCAATTGGAGTTAATCAACAGACTAAAAAATGATTTGGAACTACATCCAATCCTATCATGGGAAGGCATACCCGAGCTTCCTCAGCTTCAGAAGGTTATTGAACTTGGTTTAGATTATTTACTTAGAAAAGGGGATAGTCGAAAGTATTCAGCAGCAAAACTTGCAGTAAAAATCATACAATCAATTGAATATCCAACTATGAGGTCGGCAATTGAACACGATTTTAATAATACTTATTGGAAGACTCAGTATCCTAATCCTGAAGAAAGATTGCAACATGTAATTCAGGAAGCTCTCGATATTTCACAGAACTGGTTTGAGTTTAAGTTGCCGAAGCTAATATCAATTTTCAATACGATTCAAGCATATGTGTATAAACAGATTGGATTAAAACCTGGCAAATACGAGAACCTAGTAGGTTTTGTTGAGAATCAATTTCTTCCTGCGCACCTACTCATTTTATTAGACTATGGAATTCCTCCGAGTGCAATTAGAAAGCTAAATAATGCTATTACACAAAGTTACCCAATAAACGATTTGATAAGCAAATTAAAATCAATAAATTTCAAAGAAATTCAACTATTAAATTATGAAATAGAAAAGATAAATTTTCTGACTAAAACTTAACACTATAAAAGCCCTCACGGTTTCTATTTTGGAAGCAAAGCTCACTGTTCGTATCAACTTGATAAATATATCTATCGCTGTTTGTAATATGTTTTTGTATATAAAACTTCAAATTTAAGGCTAAATTAACCTTTGTTTTGGACATGCTAAAGATCTGCTGTTTGGGATATCCGACGATTCTTAAAACAAAAAAATGGACACTTGATTAAGCATAATCTTGTGCTAATATCTTGGTATGCTTATATTTATTGATGACTCTGGAGATCCTGGATTTCAATTAGGCAAAGGGTCTTCTCCCGTGTTTGTTATAGCTTTAGTTATTTTTGATGATAACCTTCTTGCTGAAGAAACTGCAGTAGCATTGAAAAAAGTTCGCCGTGAGCTTGGTTTCCCTGACTCTATGGAGTTTAAATTTCATAAAAGTAGGGAAGGGGTAAAACATAAGTTTTTAGAAACTGCTTCAACATTTGCCTTCCGTATTCGTGCCATTGTTGTTGAAAAAAATAAAATCAGAAGTAATTTTCTTCGTACTAGCAAAGATTCATTCTTCAATTATGTTATTATGCAGGTTCTTAAAAATAATAGTGGAAAAATTAAGAATGCTAAACTTCGTGTTGATAAACGTGGAGAAAAACGAATCCGAGACGAATTGCGCGCGTATTTAAGTAGAGAGCTTGATAATAAAAATAATCATATCTTCACAGATCTTAAGTTTGTTGATTCAAAAGAAAATATTCTTGTCCAATTAGCCGATATGACAGCAGGGTGTATTTCCTCATACTACAAAGGTCAAAATAAAGATTTATTTAAAATTCTTAATAAGCGAATTGAAGATATTTGGGAGTTTAACTAAGCGACCCTACTTCCTATCCAAACGTAAGTCTGGAACGCGCGCCGTCCGGCGACAATTCGGAAATAGGGTCTTTGTATCCTTAATATACCACAAAAATAGGCAAAAATCTAGTTTAGACTGTTATGTTAAGCTAATTACCCTCTTGACATAGTTATTAGCTATAGCTGTTTTAGATCTAATTTTGTATCTAATACGCGAAATTGAAGCTAAAAATTCTTTGTTTTGGACATTCTAAATTCCTTCGTTTGGAGACATTCAGAATATCCTCTTATATTATATATAAGATATATAGAGGATGTGATTTTTTGATTTTTAGCTTCAAAATTGCTTATTTTTAGTGTCTACGCGTAGACACAATTTTTCTGTTTTATTCTAAATATTTTAACACCAAATTGTTTCGTATAAATCAGATTGAAAATATACAGATAATAACCTAGAATATGCTTCTATGGCTATGGCGAAAGGAGCAGAATATCAATTAAAAGTGGATTCTCCTCGGTTAGGAGATTTCATGAAAAGGCGGGAAGCAGGAAGGGAAGAATATGGGAGGAAAAATTGGTCTGATTTTGCAGAATCAATTAGAGATGTTTTTGCAAATTATATAGATGCTAGTCGTTTTCGAAGAGAAAATGGATTTAGGCTCTACCAAAGTCAGGGATCAATAATTGCAATTGCAGAGATAATAAGTAGAGGTGAATTAGCTCGCCGTTTACAAGATGAAACAAGTGATCATATCGATAGGCTTGAATTTTCTATTTCTAGAGACAGTGAGAGTAAACGTATTTTGGAATTACATTTGGGAACAGTTAAAATTTCCTACGACGTACAAGAAAATGAATTTCAAGTAAAGGCTGGAGACAATACGCGTCTACAAGGTAAATTATTTTCACTTCTTAATGATGATACTTTACACCCTAATCCCTTTAAGAGTGCATTTCACATGCTTAGCAACCAATTCTATACTCTAAACGATAGTAGCACAAATGTCACCAAAGCTATTATAGATTTTGGAGCGGATATTCCTTACGCAGAATTTCATGCAAGAACCGAAAGAAAAAGACGTGCTTCTGCGGATAAAATCTATCGCTATCAACTAAGCCGAAAGTAAAAGTCATTTTTTGAACATTCTAAAATCCTTGAGTGTGAGTTTACCCTTATGCATATGAATTCTAAGAATTGACTGTAGTGCTGAATGCGCTTTTCCGGTATAATTAAAATCCGTCATATGCTATCAACTTTTCGCAGCAACCGAACTCTTTTTATCATCGCACTCATTGCCTTAGTAAACATGCTTGGGTATGGGATTGTTATTCCAATTCTTTATGCATATTCAAAAAAGTTTGGGCTTTCTGATTTTCAAAACGGACTTCTTTTTGCATCCTATTCAGTTTGTCAATTTATTTCCACTCCAATTATTGGGAGATTTTCAGATAAATATGGGAGGCGGCCTATGTTGTTGCTTTCTATCATAGGTACCGCAGTATCTTTTTTTATGATGGCATTTGCGCCAAATGCATTTTTTCTTTTCTTTGCCCGAATGCTTGATGGCCTGACTGCCGGTAATATTCCTGTCGCATTCGCTGTTATTTCAGATTCAACAGAACCTGAGCAAAGGCCAAAGGCATTTGGGCTTGTTGGTGCCTCATTTAGTTTTGGATTTGTGTTTGGTCCGGCAATATCAGCATTTACTGTTGGTTTTGGAAACGCTGTACCATTTATTATTGCAGGAATAATTACTGTCATTGCAGTAATCCTTACTGCACTGTATTTGCCTGAGACAAATACTCACATGCATGAGGAAAAAATAGAGCATGGAAAAATTTTCGATTTTAAAAAATTATGGCATACATTGTTTGATCCAAATGTTGGGATGACATTTATTATATCGCTCATTTTCTTTCTCGCATTTTCTTGTGCAATTATTTATGGTTTTCAGCCTTTTACATTACGAGTCTTACAACTTACTTCGTCTCAAAATGCAATGCTTTTTACCTTGTTTGGTTTTGTTGGACTTATTTCTCAAACCTTTCTTGTACAGCGATTCTCTAAATTATTTGGAGTAAAAAAGGCATTTTCGTGGGGCATATTATTAACAGCAATAGCATTTCTTATCATGTTTTTTTCCTATTCATTAGTCCTGTTTGTTATTGCCTCGATCCTTTTAGGTGTTGTAAACAATGTTGTTCAAACACTCTTACCAACAATACTTTCCCAAGAAGCAGATCCTAAGTCCCAAGGATCAATCATGGGACTCAACGCTTCTTATCAGAGTATTGGTATGATTGTCGGTCCAATTCTGGGAGGATTTATTGCAACTTTTGCGATTCCGTTGCCATTTCTTGTCGGAAGTATATTGGTATTTCTTTGCTATATTCTTTCTTTCAAAATTGTCCGTTCTGGAATTCATGAAGAATCTGCATTCTAAGGAGTTTGGCATTATTATATATAGTACATCAGTATTGCATATTAGGTTTATCAAAACTAATTAGATCTTCTAGATTTTAAAATCCTTTCAGAAATTGCTGTGTAATTCTTCGGATCATTCTAAAAGCTGCGATAATGCCTCTACGAGTAGGTACTTTTTATTTGTGCTTATTGTCACAGAAGAATTTTTCATGAAGAGTTATAGTTAGCTCATGACTAGTAAACAATACAAACACATTCATGAAGTTTTAAAAAAATTGCAAGCGAAAAAGGCTGGGCGGGAAAAAATATTGTCCGTTTATCTCACAAATAATGGGGGTGCAATGGGAACAAAACTTTCAGAAGATTTTCATAGACTCCTTGAGAAAACACTTACCATTGATGAAGCCACAGAACTGAAAGTCGAAATCGATACGATCGATGCATATTTGTGGGATCAATATGATGTTAGAAATCACCTATCAGGTATTGCCTTTTTTGCAAGCAAAAATATTTGGGAGGTAATTAACTTTGATTTTACGGTTTCCAGCCAAATTTGCTATGCCAATGAACCATATATTGCTCCTTTGCTACAAGCTTTAGCAAAAGAAGCGCGGTATTTATTTGTTATTGCGGATAGAGAAAAAGCAGAACTTCTTACTTTCTATCAAGGAACATTAGAAGAATATAAGGAGGTGTTTGATTCAAGTGTTCCACAAAAGGTGAAATCAAATAAAGAGGAATACTATGCGCGAAACAATATTATCTTAAGACACATTGAAAATCATCTTCATCGACATTTGCAAAAAATTTCCGACGAAACAGACAAGTTTATTGAAAGCAAACCTGTGCAAGGTGTATTTGTTGGTGGACACAAACCACTTTTTCATGACGTAGAACATCATTTAAATCCCAATCTGCAACGCAAGCTTCAAGGAGAATTTGTGACAGAACTAAATATTCCACGCCCAGAACTTGTTAGGCATGCAGAAAAAACATTAGCATTATATCTACAAAGAAAGGAGGTTAGAAAATGACAGGATATTTAGTAAATATTGAGCAGGAGACGCTGAAAAATGAAAATTTTAGAAAAGTTCTTTACACTGCGCAACATAGTCAGCTAGTGCTCATGAGTCTTAATCCAAATGAAGAAATTGGAACGGAAGTACATGAAATTGTAGATCAGTTTATTAGAATAGAAAGCGGCGTAGGAAAAGCAGTCTTAGATGATGAAGAATATCCTCTTTCAGATGGAGTAGCACTTGTTGTTCCGGCTGGTACAAAGCATAATATTATTAATACTTCGTCTACTAATAAGATGAAATTATATACTATTTATAGCCCAGCACATCATAAAGATGGTACAATTCACCAAACAAAACAGGACGCAGTAGCTGATAAAGAGGATCATCTATAAGTTTTTACTGCTCATAATAAAACCAACATACTGATTTAAGAATATATAAATCTATGATATGGTGAATATATGAATATCATTTTTGTAGAAGTTGAGGAGTGGGAAAAAGAACAGTTACAAAATAGTTTTCCAAATGCCATTTTTACAGAAGATACGCTAACAATAAATAATGTGGACTCTTTTAAAGATGCGGAGGTTATTTCGTGTTTTATTTATTCCACATTGACGAAGGATGTTTTAGAAAAATTACCTAACTTAAAATATCTTGTAACTCGCTCAACAGGATATGATCATATTGATATTGCTACGTGTCTTCAAAGAAATATTCACGTTTCAAACGTGCCTGAATATGGAAGTAATACAGTTGCCGAATTTACCTTTGCCCTAATTTTAGATTTGACGCGAAAAGTAACTCAGTCACTTATACAAGCAAAAGAGTTAAATTTTGACCATACGAAACTTCGTGGAATTGATCTGTCCGGGAAAACAATTGGAATTATTGGGTTTGGAAAAATAGGAAGAAATGTTTTAGAAATTGCAAAAGGGTTTAATATGCATGTTTTGGTCTGTACTCATTCACAAGACAACGAATTAGCCAAAAAATTAAATTTTACCTATACTGATTTGCATTCTTTATTGCAAAATTCAGATATTATTACTTTACATGTTCCCTTAACCAAAGAAACAACACACATGATTAATAAGGAAAATATTTTACTTTGCAAAAAAGGAAGTTTTCTTATTAATACTGCAAGAGGAGGTCTTATTGATACACAAGCGATTGTGCTGGGACTGGAAAATGGAATTCTTGCCGGTGTTGGACTTGATGTGTTGGAAGGAGAAGCTGATTTTATTGATGAAGTAGAAGTTCTTTATGGTGAGTCACAAAGTGCTTCGCAAATGAAAACCCTTCTTATGAATCATCTGCTTCTTAATAATCCAAAAGTTCTTATTACCCCTCATAATGCGTTTAATAGTCAAGAGGCACTCTATCGCATTCTGGTAACATCAATAGAAAATATTCAAGCGTTTCTTAAAGGAACACAGCAAAATATTATTTCTGAAAAAAACCTATGAATATAACAGCAATTCATGCGAGCGAAATTCTTGATAGTCGTGGTAGTCCAACAATTGCAACACAAATAGTGCTTGAAAACGATATACATGGATGGGCTGGGCGCATCGACTGGAAAGTATGAAGCACTTGAGCTTCGTGATAATGATCCCAAAAGATATCATGGAAGAGGAGTAGTGCAAGCAATCATTTCTTATAGAAGTGGTGAAACAGAAGACACATTTATTGCAGATTTAGCTGTTGCAATGGGAACTGGTCAGATTAAAACAGGTGCACCTGCAAGAGCAGAGCGAACAGCAAAATATAATAGACTTATGGGAATAGAAAGGGAATTGAAAGATAATGCAACCTATGCGAAATTTCCAAATCAAATTTGAGCCTTCAGTGAATAGTCTAGCTAGACTTTTGAAAACTTTCCTATTTCATAAGAAAGAGAAATTTTATAAGAATTGC
>PPGL01000018.1 GCA_003173915.1 Candidatus Levyibacteriota bacterium
ACAAGCTTAATAAGCCGCTCAACAGCATTATATGCTCGATCCGCATACATTTTTTGCTTTTCATTAAGTATTCCAACTTTTTCTCCCCCAAAAAGCAAAAACCATAGATACGACTTAATTGATGCCATAGGAGTTTTAAGTTCGTGGGAAGCAAGAGAAACGAATTCATCTTTCATTTTATCAAGTTGTTTCAAACGTTCGTTAGCCTCTTGAATACGTTCGTAAAGTGATGCATTGTCAAACGCGATTCCAATAAGATCTACCAAGCGGCTAATAAGATCTTTTTGATATTGAAGAAGCGATGTCTCATCTTCACTTGTACAAATAACTAGTGCTCCAATTGCAACTCCACGAACAATTAAAGGATAAATAAGAGTTGATGCTATGGATAGCGTTTTCTTAATTGTGTCAATTTTTTCTGGTGTAAAAATTTTAGAAAAGATTGCGGTAATATCATGGGTAATTTTTAATTGCTTCTCTATAACCGCTTGAACAAATAAATCTTCATGTAAACTAAGCGGAATGGATTGGTGCGTAAAACTTTCTTGTAGTTCACCACTTACAATTTGAGCAGTTGGCTCAATAGATAGTGCAATTGGTTTTAGTTCTTTTTTCTGAGCATCTGTTAACAAGACACATACAAGCTTAAATTGCGCTTCTTGGATAACAGTATCAGCAACCTGCTTTGCAATTTGAGTACTATCTGTAACCGAACTTAGGATAATTTCATCTAATTTTCTAAGTGTAGCAAGAGTTTTATTTTTATCAGCAAGCTCAAAATTCTTCTTATACATTTCCTGAGTAATATGGGCAAATTCGTCGGAAGAAGAAGTTTGCTGAGTTGGATGAGAGCTTGTTTGTAACGGATCTTGAACCTGCATATCTATTTATTATAGACAGGTTTGCTTATTTGAGTAAAGAAGGCATTTGATCTTGAGGAACTTGATTCATTATTCCTTTTACTGCTTCTTTGCATGCTTCAATTGATGCTTTACCAAAAAGATGCTCATATTGTTCTATTAGTTTGTCAATAACTCCTTTTTGATCACCTTCAATGGCAACTTCATGTTTTTGCCAATTTACCTTTAATCCATTCACCTTATTTGCTTGTTCGAGAGCAATTGGACCGATGATACTCTCCTGTTTTTCTATAATTTTCTCGGCCAATGTGGCAAATATATTCATGGTATTATCCTTTCAACTGCCAACCCTAACTCTTTCCCTTAAGTTTGTCCAAAACAGTTTTGAATTGTAAGATACCAAAAGCCATCAAAAAATAGGCAACACAGTACATATAATCGTTAATCCCACCAACTTGATAGAGCCCTCTACTCGTTTGATATAGAAATGTGTAATCTGATGAGAACTGTACACAAAGTGCTAGCAAAATAAATAGCACTTTGTTTTTCATAACTCCACCTAAAACACCTCTAGATAGTGTGTAAGTCAAAATTGCAATTGATATATATATCGCTTGACCAAAAGGATAACCAAAGTCAAGAAAAATAGTTAGTGGTTTGCTCCAATCAAATTTGTAACCTTGGAGAAAAAGGTAATATCCGATTCCTAACATGACTAAGGGAATAATTAAAGCTATAATCTTGTTAACAAAATTTTGTAACTTTATTTGCACACCAGAAGCATGTGCAAGTAATACTATTCCATAAATATAGAAGAAAATACTACCAAAGAATCCAGCGTCACCAAGAGATGGATAGGGACCAGGAGTTTTGAAGATGTCGTTATACCATGCATAAGCTAATTGTCCAAATTCTTGTGCAAATAGTCCAAGGGAGAACATTAATATTGCTCTACCTATTACACTCTTATATCCTCCCCATTTAAAAGAAATTGCTAATCCCCAAATAGCTCCCCATAAAGCAAGATACCCATAAAATTCACCGAAGTCAAAGAAGGTGTCGTATTTTATATGCTGGTTACCAATTACAAAGTTATTTAGTACCCACCAGCCAGAAAGAAAAATAAATCCAATTATTAAAACCTTTGCTTGCCAGGATTTCTTAATCGTTTCAAGCATATCTACTTTTACTATAGATACAATGTAAAATGATTGTCAAGAAGAAGTATTTAGAGTTAGAATAGGCTTATGCTTGCCTACAACTGAACATATGGAAATAGCAAATTTTCCAAATTTTAAAAAACTGGAACTCTCTGATAAAGAAATCATTGATCGTATTACATCTCAATATCCTCCTTATTCCGATTATAATTTTGCAAGTTTATGGAGCTACAACACAGAAAATGATGCAAAATTTTCCTTTATAGATAATAATCTTGTAATACAATTTAGAGATTACATTACAAACGATCCTTTTTTAAGTTTTTTAGGTAACTCCAACATTTCTGAAACAATAAAAAAATTACTTAACTATGCAAAAAATCAGTCTTTGTCTCAAAAATTAAAACTTATTCCGGATGCAATTATAAATGCTGATGAAAGTATTCTAAATATGTTTGATGTCAAAGAAGATCGCGATAATTTTGATTATATTTACGATTTGGAAGTAATAAAATTGTTGGAAGGTCCTTTGTACAGTAATAAACGAAATAAAATTAGTAAATTTGTGCGAGAATACCCAGAAGCATCTATTACATTACTCGATTTGTCTAATCAATCAAGTACTGATTTTATTCTTAAAGTCTTTGCTGCATGGGAAACAAGTCAAGAGAAAACAGATACATTCCATGAAAGAAAAGCTTTGTGCCGGCTTCTTGAACAAAACCAAATTTTTAATTTACGTTGCATATGCATTACCATTAAATCAGAAATAAAAGCATTTTCTATCGCTGAAATTTTACCAAACCACTTTTCAGTTATACATTTTTCAAAGGCAGATACTTCGTACACAGGAATTTTTGAATATTTATACAAAAATGTTGCACAAAAATTGTGGGAAGAGGGTTGTCACTTTTTAAATCGAGAACAAGATTTGGGAATTGAAAACCTTCGTGAATCAAAAAGATCATGGAATCATATTGGTTTTTTAAAAAAATACACAATTTCTCACTTGGAAATTTAAAGACAACTAGCAAAACGATAGTAACAAGCTAGAGTCTATGCTAAAATTCAAGCGTAATGAAATCTTCGCCCTTATTTATTGAACAGTAAAATGTTCTCCTAGTTGAGCTAATTTATGATGCCAACAAAAGTCTTATGCGGGCTACCGAACTGGGAGATGCAATTGTTGGAATGGCAACTTGCTTAAGAATAACAGGCCGCTCGGCAACACTAGACTTTGAAGATATCTATGTTTCACCCTTGGAAGAGGGCTCTATTAAGACCGTATTCAGTTTTGCTACGAAAAATAAAAGAGAGTTAATAGTTTCAACTTTTGGAGGCGCAGCTGGCATGGTTTTAGGTACACTCTTACTTGCCCCATTCCAGTTGATTGGTCAATATGGCTTAGCAGCATTAAAAAATCCCAGTGCAGAAGTAATGACTACAGTTGATAAAAAAATTCTTGAGTTATGTATGAATGCAGATTACAGAAAATCTGTTACTAAAGTTGCTCAACCTATCAATGAAATTAATCAGAAAGTAACAATTAAAGTTGATAACAAGGGATATGAAATTAACTGTGATAATCAGTACAAATTTATTACAGAAGATGAAGAACCAATATTACCAGAACTTCACAATGGAGAAACTGTGACAATTACAGGAAGACTTACAAGAATCAATTTGGACCAAAACGACCTAGGATTTGAATATCATGGAAGAAAAATATCAATTTCGCCAGAAGATTCTGAAAAAGCCGTGGGGAAAGAGTTTCACCAATTTCTTGAGAATCCTGTTGTTACTATAATAGGAAAAGTTGTTCGAGATGATGACTTTTCCATACCCAAAATAAGAGTATTCGAGATGCACGAATATGAATCTGCACAAACAAGCCTTTTAGATAATAAAGCATCAGAATCAGCACAATGATATTTACAGGAATACAAACCCCAACCCAATGAAGATTAGAATAATAGAAAATATTTTTTGTCCAAGCACTTTTTTTGATATTACTTCTTTTAGAATCTTGGGAAACCATAACGATAAAATAATTCCATAAAGTAATACGAATACTGGTTGTGAACCGCCGAGTAAAGAAACAATACTTGCTGGAATAAGAGAAAGCGCAAAGTATGCAGAGTATCTACAAACTAAATATAATAATTCATTACATGACATAACTACAAATACCCGCTTTTGCATTTTTTTTGTTTCTTTCTTGAATATTATTTTATTTTTTCCATAAGACCAGACTGCTAGTGCTCCGAGTGCAATTCCAAAGGCTTCATATGGTAACGTTTGCCAAAAAGGAATTGTCGCAACGCCAAATTTGTATAACACCACAGAAAAAGCAACAAGAAGACTCGAAAGCATCATATGCCAGAAAGCAGGACGCAAGCGAAAAATTTTCAGACTAAATTCTTTTAATGAAATTAAAAAAGAACCCGAAATAATAAGAACCGACCCCAAGTACTGCTTTGGTAAAAGTTTTTCTCCTAAAAGAAAAAAACTTAAAAATAAAACAAAAATTGGAACCAATTGAAAAAGTGGAATAACACGAGATGTCTCATCTTCTGATAGGGCTTTAAAATATGGAAGAATATACAGGTTGGTAAAAAATCCTGAGGCAAGAATGATAACAATAGATTTTAAATCAGCATGATAGAAACCAGTAAAGAGTAAAATAATTAATCCCGTGAAAAACGCAAAGATACCAGAATAGATTGTTAAAACAACGAAATTTACCTTAAACTTTTCAAGGAAAAACTTATCAATGTAATTGTTTGCTCCATAAAGAGCATAGGACAAAAGGGCAAAGAAGATACCCATACATTAATCTATATTTTCTTGTGGATAGCGTTCGCCTCTTACTTCGACTTTTGTTTGGAAATCATTTGTCTTAAATTTTTCTTTTAAATAATCAATTGCAATTTGCGAATCGAATTCTTTGCATGAATACACATCTGCTGTGACAAAACGACGTTTAATAAATGTATGAACGCTAAGGTGAGATTCTTGAATCATAACAAATCCAGACCATCCACCAGGATCTCGCTTATCATTACCTTCTGCAAAGATTACAACAGGTTCGATAAGTTTTTTCATTCCAATTATTTCAGGCAATTCATCCAAAATGTTACGAACCAATTCTTTGTCATTTAATGCATCTGGCGAACAATTATATGCATCAAACATAACATGTAGTCCAAACGGAATATTCTTTTTTGCTTCTTCTGAATCATTCATATAGCAACAAAGCAAGTATACTCAGGAAAAATTACAAATTGCAAGAGCGGGTAAAAGAGTAACATAGTTATGAATTGCTTTGCTGCAGATCTGACGCCAAAGAAACAGGATTACCCACAATTGGCTGCTGATTTTGAGGTACTGACTGAACTGGCTGAACTTCAGCACTAACAGGAGGAGTTTGTAGAGGTGATTGTACTGATACTGATGGCGTCGTTGGCGCTTGTTGCATAACAGGTTGCAACAGCACAGGAACAGGTTGAGCTGACATAGGAGTCGGTTGTATTGGTGGAGTCAAGACTTGCGGTGTTGGTACTACTTGAGGTTGAACCACAGGTTGTTCAGCAATAGGTTGCATTGGTTCAGAAATAGTTGGCATAGAAGCAGGCTGAGATGATGGTGAAAACGCTGCTGGAGCAGGTATTTGCGATACAGTTTGTTGTGGAGCAGCTTGATATCCTGCTTGTTGTCTTTTTTCAAGGAAAGATCTAATAAGTTCTTGAATTTGTCCAGGCGTTACTTGTGTTTTAACAACATATTCTTTTGGACCAAGAGAAAGTGCATGAGTTAAGTCAGACATATTGTCTAAATTTGTCATAAAAATCACACTATCCATAATATGTTGTTTTTGTGCGGGGTCAATAACAGTTCGGCGGATTGTTTCCAGAACATCAAACCCGTTTTTTTTAGGCATAACAATATCAAGAAGAATAACATCCCACTCGCCTTGAAGAATTTTCTGCACTGCTTCGTCTCCATCCACTGCAGTCTCGAGTTGGTATCCTTCTCCTGAA
>PPGL01000090.1 GCA_003173915.1 Candidatus Levyibacteriota bacterium
AGGGATTTTACTATGCAACAACAAAATTAACAATCTTTCCTGCAACATAAATTATCTTGACAACTTTCTTCCCTTCCAAAAACTTTGCTGTTTTTTCTGACGCCTTTGCCATTTCCACAACATCTTTTTCCAAAACGTCTGCAGCAACGGACAATGTGTCGCGCAATTTTCCGTTAACCTGTACAGCAATAACAACTGTTTCTTCAACCAAATACTTGCTGTCAAACACCGGCCAAGACTGCTGATGAATGGAAACAAATTCAGGGGTGATGCGACTGGGGGTCCCCCGTTGAGCGCCCGCAGCTTGCGAGGACGTCGAATGGGGGTGATGAGCAGCAGGACCCCGAGAATCTACTGTCAAACTTTGCCACAATTCTTCTGTCATATGTGGAGCAAATGGTGCAAGCATTTTAATAAAAACTTCCGCCTCTTCTTTTGTTATAGATTCTTCCTGACTTAAAAAGTTATACCACTCCATAAGTGCAGCGATTGCTGTGTTAAAACGGAGTTCTGGAATTTCTTGTGTCACTTTTTTAATTGTCTTATGCATCATAGAACGATGTTCTTTTGTTTGGATTTTTGATGTATCAACTTTTTGTACCAAAACCCAAACCCTTCGCAAGAATTTATGCATTCCTTCAATACCACTATCAGAAAAATCTCCTCCCTGAGTAAATGGTCCTAAAAATGCAAGGTAACTCCGCAGGGTATCTGCTCCAAATTTTGCAATGTATTCATCTGGGATAACCACATTTCCCTTGCTTTTACTCATCTTTGCTCCATCTTTAATAATCAGTCCATTGGCTCGAAATCTTGCAAAAGGCTCTTCAAAATCAATGTAGCCCATGTCCTTTAAAACCATTGTGACAAAGCGTGAGTATAGAAGATGTAGCACTGAGTGTTCTGCTCCGCCAATGTAGGAATTAACAGGAAGCCATCTTCTACCCCTATCTTTGCTAAATGGAATATCCTCACAATCAGTTGAGATATATCTGAAGAAATACCACGCACTATCCAAAAATGTGTCCGAAACATCTGTTTCCCTTTTTGCATGTCCACCGCATACTGGACAGGTTGTCTTTACCCAATCAGTAAGCTGGGCAAGCGGTGCCTCTCCTGTCCCTGTTGGTTTCCAATTTTCAAGATCTGGTAACAAAACTGGCAACTGGTCCTCAGGCACGGGAACCCACCCGTCTTTTTCACAATGGATCATAGGAATCGGCGGTCCCCAGTAGCGTTGACGAGAGATAAGCCAATCTCGCAAATGATATGTTGCAACTCTCTTCCCCCACCCTTTTTCTTCTATGTGATCCATTATCTTTTGTGTGGCAATATGAATGTCAAGTCCATTCAAGAAATCGGAATTGATCATTGTCCCCTCTTCTTCTTGTACTTGCGCGGACTTTGTAATCGCAGTTGTATCACCATCTTTTCCAACAACAACTCGAACAATTTCCAAACCAAACTTTGTTGCGAATTCAAAATCTCTCATGTCATGTCCTGGAACTCCAACTAAAGCACCTGTTCCAAATCCCATTAGTACAAAGTCAGATACCCAAATTGGCATCGCAAACCCTGTAAGATGATTAATAGCAAAGGCTCCAGTAAACGCGCCTGTTTTCTCTTTACCTTCTGTCTGACGCTCTATATCGGACTTCTTCCCCGCTGTTTTAACATATTCCCTGACTTCCTGTTTTATTTTGTCATCCTGAACTTGTTTCAGGATCTTTTCAACCAATGGATTTTCTGGAGCAAGGGCAATAAATGTTGCACCAAAATTGGTGTCTGGACGTGTTGTAAATACAGTAACTGTTAATTTGTCATTCCGAGCGACCGAGCTAAACTCGGGAGTCGAGGAATCTCTCTCCACATACTTAGATCCCTCCACTTCGGTCGGGATGACAATATCGTATGTTATCCCTATTCCTTCTTTCTTCCCAATCCAATTTTTTTGGGCTATTTTGACTTTTTCAGTCCAGTCCAAATCTTTCAGATTGTTGAGCAAACGATCAGAGTACTTTGTGATCTCAAAAAACCACTGCTCAAGATTTCTTTTCTCAACAAGCGTACCGCATCTTTCACATTTGCCATCAATTACCTGTTCGTCAGACAATACTGTTTTACAAGATGGACAAAAATTAACCGGAGCTTTTTTTCTGTAGGCTAATCCTTTCTTAAATAATTGAATGAACAACCACTGCGTCCATTTGTAATAGGCAGGATCATATGTTTCTAAGGTTCTTGTCCAATCAAATCCATTTCCAAGACTATGCAGCTGTCTGTAAAAATTCTTCTCAGAGATTGCAGCGTGTTCTTTGGGGCTTCGTCCAACTTTGATTGCGTAATTTTCCGAATGAATACCAAATCCATCAAGACCAATTGGCTCAAAAACATCGTTTCCTTGCATCCGCATAAACCTTCCATACGCATCAATTCCACCATAGGTAAAAAATGATCCCACATGAAGTCCTTCTGCAGAAGGATATGGAAACATCATGAGGTTATAAAATGGCTTTTGACTTTTTTCTAAGTTTGGAGAGTACACTTTTTCTTCTTCCCACTTTTTCTGCCACTTCGGCTCTATCTCCTGCGGATTAAATGCAGGCACGTCTGAACTTTTCTGTTTTAAAGATTTGACATTTGATTTCATGCGTTCAGTATAGCACAAAGCAGTTTCTTGAAGCTATATTTATGCAGTGCGCGGAGCATTTTGTTTTGCAAGCGTTTGGCGAAGATTAAGGAGTGTCTGCTTGGCAATTGTTTCAACCATCAAAGGAAGATATGGTCCCCCTGAAATATCTTTACCTTGTGGCAGATAAAACCCTCCTCTTCTTCCTCCTATATAACCCATGCTTCCTCTTCCTGTTTGTTCGAACTTTTCAAATGTCAGGATTCCTCCATCATTTCCAGGGTCAAAAAAAACTGTGATTGCTTGAGATGAAAGGGTTTTTGGATCTCCCGGCTCAACGTAATAATCTGCTCGTTCAACTCGTACTCTCTGACCATTAGCAAGAAGAAACACACCGTTGTATACTTGTCTTCTCCCGGCCATTCCATCTACACCACGTGTTAAGCCTGTTACCGATTCTCCGTTTTGAGGAATCTGTTGAAGCTGAGATAAAACATCTAGGTATTCAGGCAAAAGAGTTGTAACTGTTTCAGTCATCTCTTCCTGACCTACATCCATTCTGTCAAAAATATTGTCTCGTTCTGAAATCGCTGACATGTTGTGCATTATAAAGAAGAACAAAATCAAAGTCAATCAATTACTTGCATTGCTAAAAGAAGTGATCTATAATCCCTACGATATGGCTCGAAGTGAATCCCCATTACAAGGTCCACTAAGATTTGTACGACAGCTCTTAACTGATCCGAGAACTGCACTTTTCGAGGCTGGCAATGCATTTACTGCTCGCTTGCTTATTATTCGCGCCGAAGTAAAAACAGATAGGATTATTGGTTCCCATATGACAGGACCTGTAACACAAAATTTTAGAGAAATTTTATCAGATGTTACAAATTTCGGTCCAAAAGATCCAAAAGCGAGAAACGAATGGGTTATAGACCACACAGTATATCTCGAGCAACAACTTATTAAACTTTATGCCGAAGATGAACTCAAGGGTTTACTCAATCAACTTACTGCAAAAAACCTTGCCCCTGAAAAAAGAACATTAGCCGAAGTAACATTTCGAGAAGCAATTGCAAAACGATTACCTTCATTAACCCTATATACACGTGGGGACTTATCTGAAGGGGGACAAACAGAAGCAAATGACACACGTATATACAAACCAGTTGTCATTTCACAAATGGCAGAAGATCTACATAGAGCAGATGTGCAAAGTTCTGATTCAGATAGACGAGAAAGTCGAACGCAGAAAATAGGACAACTTGAACAAGCACTTGATAGAGCTTTCAACAGATACAGAAAAGCCGTCTTGCCAAAATAAGATTTCGTTTACTCCTTCTGACTTGATACTTTATTCAAAATACTAGATACTAAATATTAGATATTTCTATGAAGATGCTGCTCCATTCGATCATTCTTATTGCCTCAATTGGCATTGCTTTCGCCTGGTCTGTGGCTCCAACAGGTGACTACACTGTTCAAGCCCTCGGAGCGCTCGTAGCTGTATATTTGGGAATTTCTTTTTTCCGCAGAAAACGCAATCCAAAAGCAGAAACGTTTTCTAGTACATCAGATATTTTTATTCTCAATACTGCAATTATTCTTCTTATTACAATAACTGGCAACCTGTACTCCCCGCTTTTTTTCCTTCTTTATTTCTTAGGATTTGGTATCACCTTTCTTTTCGAGCCTGCAACGGTCTTTGTATTTACGATTGGAATTATGTTATTTTTTCTCCCAGAAGCACTTAAAAACGGATCTATTGAAAGTTACATTCGAATAGGTTCCATTGCACTTATTTCTCCCTTAGCATACTTTTTTGGCCGTGAATACAAAGATCGAGACGAAGAAGAAGCAGAAATTGAATCAATGAAAGACCGCGCAAAAGATACTGCAGATGTTATTTCTAAAGACATAGAAAACGTATTAGACGATGAAAAAGGCAACCTCCCTGAAAAAGATGTTGAAAAACTCAATGAAATTTTAGAAGAAACAGAAACATTACGAGAAGAAACGAAAGAATAACTACGTATGTATTATGCAGTGCACGTTTTGCAAAAAAATTCTTCACTAATTGTATTAGTCTTCCTTCTTATACTTACTACCTGCTACATGATACTTTCTACTGCCTCTGTCACAGAGGCTATTACGATGAAAAATTCAGATTACATTATCCAAATGGGAAACCTCAATACAGGCTCTGGAAAAGGCAGCAACGGCCAATATGGACTGACAGTAACTCTTGGACAGACGGCTCCTGGACTTTTTTCCGGAGCAAATTATACCCTTCGGTCTGGATTTCAGTACATTTATTCTATAATTCCATTTACGTTTCGTATTTCTCCTCTTGAGATTGACTTTGGTAGTCTCACACCAACAAACTTTGTTACTCGGACCCAACTGATTACAGTCAGTAATGGTTCTGCTTACGGTTATGTTGTTACGGCAGCAGAAAATCATCCATTGTCTGTTCCAGAAAGTGGCGCTGCGATTCCAAATACAGCCTGTGACAGTGGAACCTGCAACGCAAGCACTGCCTCTGTCTGGACGAATACATTTGCCTTTGGGCTAGGCTACAGATGTGAATATGAAAATAGAACTCCATCAACCTGTGCATCGGACTTTAGCACGTCAAACTCGTTTAGACCATTTGCCGATAAAAGCTCAGGACAGACTCCCCAAGTTGTTACCTCTGCCTCTAATATCACGCGTACAACGACCGAAACACTCACATACAAAATTAACGTTTCAGCAAGCCAGGCACCAGGTGATTATTCCAATGTCTTGGAATTTATCGCAACACCAACATTTTAAAGTAGTATGTATCATGTACTATGTAGTATGTATAAGCACGGATGGAAGTATATTTTTATACTTATACTTGCTACATGTTACTTCCTACATACTACAAAGATCGCTCATGCACAGGAAGTCTCATTGGGTGTGTATCCACCAATCTTGCAAATTGATGCAACTCCCCCAACAAGTATTCAGACTCCTCTTGCTATACAAAACATCAGCACAGATCCAATTGATGTTTCTATTGTCTTAAAACCCTTCACCGCCTCTTCAGACAGCAATGGATCAGTCGCATATCTCCCAGATGGTAGCAATTTTGGAGGCGAGGATCCACATATCAAAGATCACATTCAGCTTTTTGAAGAAGATCATGTGGTAACATCTCTGACGCTTGCCCCGCAACAGCAAAAAAACCTGACGCTTCATATCGGACTTCCAGAAGACGAACCCCCATCAGACTATTACTTTTCGATTGTATTTATATCAAAAAATAACACACCAGATTCTGGATCTGCCTCTGTTAGTACAGGTGGCATTGCAACAAATGTCCTGCTTTCTGTAGGACCAAAAGGCAAAGCCTATGGATACATGAAAAATTTCTCTTCTCCGCTTATTATTGACCACGGACCTGTTACTTTCTCTCTTCTGCTACATAACGACAGCCAGTTTTTTATTGTTCCCAAAGGAACAATTATTATCAAAAATATGTTTGGTCAAACCATTGGGAAGCTCAAACTTCTGCCGGTAAATATTTTATCCAAAACCGATAGATTTGTTCCAGACGATGCATCTGGATCGCAGACGAGTCTTATTTGGCCTGAGAAATCTCTTTTTGGACCATATAGCGTTACGCTGACAACAGCCCTAACAGATAGTGGACCACTTTTTACAAAAACTATTTACTTTTTTGCCTTACCAGTACAATTTTTCGTTGGACTGTTTATTGCAGCGCTTCTTGTTGGAATAATCATTATTCGGGTGAGAAAACAGCTTCAGAAGAAAAAGCAACACTAATTTTGAATATCTTTACTGAGTTCTTTTCTGAGGGCAAGGCGCTTTGAAAGCCACTCCTCACTCATTGCAATTCCATATTCTTGTGATAAAAAGGTTGTTAAATCTTTCAGGCACCACTTTTTTTTCTCCTTTTTGAGTATTTTGATATGTGCTTCAAGTGCGTGAAACTTTTCTTCAGTGAGCGCTGTTTGTTTTCCAGGCTTTTCCTTATGAATAAGAGCAGCAAAGCCACCTTGAGAAAAGGTTGCATGATATTTTCTCACAAGCTCCTGGCGAATACTCATTTGCATCGCAATAATCGCCGTTGAGCAGCCCTTATCCAAAAGCCGAATAATTTCCAGCTTTTTTAATACCTGTGAAGGCAG
>PPGL01000060.1 GCA_003173915.1 Candidatus Levyibacteriota bacterium
AAATAAAAGAATTTGCAACACATGTTATTCTTGGACATTCCGAAAGAAGAAGATATTTCCATGAAACAGACGATATGCTTGCAAAAAAAGCAGAACAAGCTCTTACTGTGGGGCTTACGCCAATTTATCTTGTTCAGTCAGAAAAAGAGCCTATTCCTATCGGTGTAAAAATTGTTGGATACGAGCCCATTGGAGCAATTGGGACAGGTCATCCTGATAGTCCAAAAAATGCAAATGAAATCGCACAGCAAATACAAGAAAAAAATCCTGGGGTCGAGTATGTATTATATGGCGGAAGTGTTACGGCAGAAAATGTTTCGTTGTTTACCTCTCTTTCAAATATACATGGAGTTATTCCTGGTGGAGCAAGTCTGACCGCTCAAGGTTTTTTTGCCCTAGTACAGAATGCATAAGAGAAAACGTTCACAAAAAAAACATTTCTGGATTTTTGCTACGCTTATTTTGGTAATTCTTTTTTGCGTATGGTTATTCTCATCTCAAGCATTTTCTACTGTAACAAGAATTATTTTTAATCAAAACCCACAACTGCAAGAGACAAATGGACAAACAAATATTTTGCTTTTAGGAATAGGAGGAGGCAGTCATGATGGTCCAAATCTTACAGACACAATTATTTTTGCTAGTATTAACCAAAAGACAAATACAATTCATCTTATTTCTATTCCTCGCGACCTATGGGTTGTGAATGGAAATACGGGAGAAAAAATAAATGAAGCATATGCAGATGGACAAGATAATAACGGAAAGGGGTTAGTATATACCAAAGCAGTTGTAGAAAATGTTATTGGGCAACCAATTCACTATGGCCTTCGTATTGATTTTGGAGGATTTGTAAAAGCAGTAGATTTACTTGGGGGACTCGATGTGCAAGTAGACGAGACACTTGATGACTACAATTATCCAATTGAAGGTAAGGAGGATGATTCTTGTGGTCATACCCCTGAAGAAGTGCAACAATTTAGCGCAACTGATTCTGCAGAAATGGACGCGTGGAAGTTGTTCTCTTGCCGATACACGCATTTGCATGTTGATAAAGGATTGCAACATATGAATGGAATAACAGCTTTGGAATTTGTCAGGTCGCGTCATGGAGTTGGAGATGAGGGGACAGATTTTGCCAGATCTCATAGACAGCAGTTTGTTATAGAAGCATTCAGAAATAAAGTTTTGTCTGCAGGTATTTTATTCAATCCATCAAAGATTGTTGGTTTGTACGGAATTTTAAAAGATAGTATTGATACAGATATTTCTCAAGAGGATTTTGCGCCCTTTATCTCTCTTGCTCAAAAATTAAAGTCCGCAAAAATGTATTCGACAGTTATTGACTATGGAGACAGTGTAACAGGAAGGCCTGGGCTTTTAGAGCAGGGTCCGATAGATAAGGCACATAGCTTTGCATATATATTAATTCCTCGAGTTGGAGATCAAAATTTTTCAGAGATTCATGCATATGTTACTTGTGAATTAACAAAAGATGTGTGTAACGTTTCTCCTCGTGCAAAAAAACTTTAAATCTTTTTGTTTGGAATATATGTAATTCTTAGTTTAAGAAAATGAAGTATATTTGCTTCTCGTATTATTGATACATTTGATAAATTCTTGTATTGCCATTTTGATAAATAATTTTCCCTAGCTCTGCAAATTTTGATTCATCTAAATTTGGGTACTTTTGTCTTTCTAAATCACCGACAAACACAAGTGAAATATTGTATTTATCTAGTAATTGTTTGGTTTGTGTAAGATTTTGAGACTGATAGAGATTTTGTACATAGTTGATTCTTTCGGGAAGTGGGTCATAACTTCCTCTCCAAAGCCATTCATGTACAGTCCAGCCAAGCACTGTTGGGAGTCCTGTGTTGCTGCTTACACGAGCATAATCGGTGTAGGAATCTCCTTGTGCTTCAAGAATAACAGGTTGTCCTTCAATATGAGCATTTATCCATTGTATTGCAGTGTAATCTGTTGGATATGATTTTCCAAGATATGTTTCTCCGTTAAGTCCAGAATATGTTTTCAGATTATTATAATATGAAGAGATTGCAAAGTAGGGATAGATTGCAGTAAAAGAAAAAAGAATTACTCCAAAAAATATATACATCCTAAACAGCCATTTTTTGTGGTGAATATGAGTGGTGAGTAATCGAATAATTGCATATCCACTTGCCAAAGAAAGCATAATAAATGCTTGATAGACAAGTTTAAACATTGTATTTGCTCGGTAATGTTCAGGATAAATATCTTTTAAGTAAAAAAATTCTGGAATGATAATAAGAATAAGTGATAATCCAATAAGCAAAAACGCAAACATATCCGCAACAGAAATTTTTTCTTTTTGCTTGTATAAAAGTACACAAAATCCTGTACACCAAAAAGTAAAAAAGCCATAAAGAATTGCAAGTTGCCATACTGGTGAGTGTTGACAATGATTTGCTTCAAAGAGAAATGGTCCAAGATGTCCTAGGTTTGTAAGAAAACTTGGAGCACAAAGGACGCCAATCCCATGAACTATTTCCCCAGCTTGAAAAAAGAGCGAAAATGGAAGTGAAAAAATTAGATAAGAAATAAAAACAAGCAAACTATCCCAAAGAGAGCTTGATGCAACATTAAAAAATACATGTTTTTTCGTATATTCAGAAAATGTTTTTAACTTCGGGAAAAGTGAAACTATTGGATGGATTGCGGATTGTTGTACTCTTTCCCATTCAAAGAAAAATATAACAAAAACTACTAAAAGTAAATAGATGAGTCCATCCCACGCATTTGTCATATACATAATTGCAAGTAAAAATCCAAGCCCTAGAGGAATAAGTGGTTTTATTGTTACCGATTTTCTTAAGGATAGACTTACAGAAAGAAGTGTAGCGATAGTAAGAAGTACAAAAGGGATATCTAGTACATGTCCATGTAAATCCGAGACAACGAAAGAATATATAGGAAATTCGTGAATGGTATGATAAATAAATCGAGTTGCATTTGGATACCAATAATTATTCGGAAAACTGAATGGTAAAAAAGGAAGTTGCCAAAAAGGTGTTGCCGTGTCCCCGGTATAGGGTTTGAAAAATGTATAAATAGTTTGTAAATTTCCCCCAAACGTAATAATAAAAGAAGTCAGAATTCCGCCTAAGAATGAAACAATCTTTTGCTTTGTTGTTTGTTTCTCGCCAAAAAATGTCTGTAACAACTGAATAGAAATAGAAAAAGATAGGGTAAGTGTGAAAGCAAAAATAGTTGCAAGCATAAGATTAAAGGAAACAAATGATGGAATATTTGATATGCGCGTGAGAGTTGCTGTTACAAGGTGTCCAAAATAATAGTAGTTAATAAAAAAAGGCGTGTACCACATATCTTTTGGGGGAAAATAGGTCGTGCGTAAAATTGAGTTAACGAATCCAAAGTCCATATATTTTTCAAGACCATGGATATCGGGTTGGGTTGCTCGAATAAAACTCCAGAAAAAAAGACCGAAAAAGAAAATCACTTCTTCAAAGAGAAAAAATCTTCCATGTTTTTTTATTCTGTGAAAGAAATCTTTTGGTTTAAAAAATAAAAGAAGATTATATGCAGCAATAAGAGCAAAAATAAGAAGTGCATTAATCTGAGAAAAAACGACCAAATGAAATTCTCCCAAAACAAACAATACATATGACACTAAAATTGCGCAAATTACTTTTGCAAAAAGATATCCACGATCAAAAAAATCAGGAAATATGCGAAATGCTGTTGGAAGGCATGAAAGTCCCATCAAAAAAAGCATTCCCCACCAAATAATAATTGATTGTAAATCACTTATTGGCATAGGTTAAAAAATTTTGCAAACGAGAAATAGCATACAAATTTTCACTCAGTGACAAATTTTCCTTATTATTTAACCAATAAAAATTTTTTTTTGGGTTTTTCTTTGCCAAATAAGTAAGCAGTGACAAATCGTCATCAACGAAAACATCAATTCTTTTTTCCTGTATCACGCGATTTTTGAATTCGTGGGGTTGTTCATTATTGATATTGCAATAAATTTGTTTGAAAAGTTTTGTTAGTCCATATTTTTGCATAAGCATTTGAGTTTGTTTATTCAAAAAACCAAATCGACTTGAAACAAGAAATATTTTATGTTTTTTAGATTCAGATAATTCCTTTAAAACAATAATATTTTCAGTTATTGCAGGGCGAAAATATCGGATATGAGACAGCTGGCGAATTTTTTGTTCAAACGTACCTGGGATTCTATAGAGAAGTACTCCATTATCTCTTTCTTTATACAGCTTGTCGATAATCCAGTTTGGAATAAAAGGAGGAGTATTAATAAAAATACGATCTAAATCAAAACCAATATTCATAACGGTAAGGCTATTTTACCAGGTACATAAAAACCTCTCAAGCAGCTTAGTTAGGGAATAACGACTGGCTTAGGAGGAATGACAAATGTTTGGGCTGATTCCAAATTACTGGGAGTTTTTTTTGTATATAGTGGATTTTCAATAAAATTTACAAATAGTGAGTTTTTTGGGCAAACAAATTTTTCTGTTGGGTTACAAAAAACTAACACACTAGATCGATGTTGGATATCAGAAAAATTACAACTTGAGGAAATAAAAAGCTGATTATCAGGTACTTCTGGTTGTTTTACAACAGTAATAGTTTTGTTAGGGAGAAAGTATTCGTATTGCTCTTGTACGTGTAGAAGCTGAAGATAGTCAAATGATGTAGGAGAAACAAAAAAACAAAAGTTAGACAATTGTTGATACCCATCGTTCTCTTGGAGTGTATAGACTGTATGCATAGAAAGATAATCTTGTACTCCGTATGCTTTGTTAGCGGGCTCATTCCAGAAAAAGAGAAATCCCTGAAATAATAGATAGGCTGTCCCTGCAGAGAAAAAAAATAAGAAACCTATTTTACGAAAGTATTTTTTCACATAATAAATGATCTCTCCTACACCAATTCCTGTAAAAAGTGATGCTAATATAACAAGGGGGAGAAGTCGATTATCAGAATTAACTGCTTCTGTAATAGCACTATTAGTAAAAGGCAGAGCAAGTGTTAAAAAAATTAATACATACGTAAAAAATTTTTTTGATAACAGTGATATCATAATTCCAAATAAAAACAAAATAGACAAAATAGGAGTCAAAATAGGCTTAAAATCTGGATAATGAGTACTGAACGTTGGCTCTTTTATATACACAAGAAGTGATTTCCAGTAATTTGTCCCGAGCGTTATAAAGGAAGTATGAGTAGATCCACTTAAAGTAAAAGATCTTGTTTGGAAAAAAATTTCTGGTGTTGTGTAAAGAATTCTTGGACCAAATCCCACAAAATAAAATAGAACTAACAATACTATTCCTAAAAGAGATCTGAATCGCTTCCTTATAAAAGAATCATAAAGAGAAAATCCTATTGCAATAAGTCCTATGCCAATAGATACTGTTCTGGCAGATGTATGAAATCCTGAACCAAATCCAAGACCAATACCAAGTAGTATGTATGCAAAAAGGTTTTTTTGTTTTGTTAAGAGATAAAATAATAGAAGGTTAATGAGCGTAAAAAATTCACTCCACATAACTACAATTTCTGTTCTTGCATAAAACATGTGTAAAGGAAGAGTTGTAAGCGTTAATGCAGCAAAAAAAGCACTATATTTTCCTGAAATTTTACGAACCAATACATAAAGTAGTAGCGTGTCAATAATTGCTAGAATTGCTGCTGGAATGCGATAAGTAAATACAGAATTTTGAAAAAAAATAAAAAAGAAAGAAGTAATTGTAGGAATGATTGCACCATGCGATGCATATCTTCCAAAACCGAAAATATTAAGAAATGTTCCATTAGCAATTTCCATTGCATTTAAACCACCATCTCGTACTTGATCGTAAATAGCAACAAAAGGATATTCTTTAAGTAAGGAAAAACTTAATACAATTGCAGTAAAAATTACTATAGTAGGCAACCATGAATCTTTTTTAAAAAGAATATAAATATTTTTTAACGATACATATGCTTTATTCGTAATTGCAAAAAAAACAAATGGAATAAGGCATGCACTAATCCATAATGCGAAGATAAGCCATCTATAAGAAAAATTTGTATCATATATAGCAAAAATAATAGAAATGGCATAAAGAATGATAGGTAAAATAACAGAAAAAAAGATTTTTATAGTAGAATTTTTCATAGAAAAAATAAACCTTTAATTTCACCAAAAAAAAGAAAAAGGGATAATACTGTAAAAATTACAACTGTTGCATATTCTGCAATAATATTTTTTTCAAGTTTTCTAAATAATAAGAAAAATGTGAATGGAATAATGTAGTATCGTGGTTCAATAAGCCAAAGTGTTCCAAGAAAAATTACTAAAAAAGGATAATAAATTTTCTGAATTTTTTGTTCAAAAGCTGTCACAAAAATTGAAAACACAGCAAGTAACATAGGAATAAATGAAATAGCTTTCATAATATTATTTTTTCGTATATATGATAATAGTTGGTTTCTTAGAAAAAAAAGAAAAAAATCACTATTCCAAAAATGATCTGCTTTAAATGTATACCAATATACTCCAAATAATATTGGAATAATCAAAAGTATCCACATACGCTTCTTAAGTAATGAGTAAATTCTTTTACCTTGGGAAATTTCTATTGGGAAAAATATTATTCCGTATATTAATAAAAAGAAAAAAATGTTTTCAGTATGAATTCCTAAAGGTTGAGACATTTGATTACCTATTCCAATTGTTACTCCTTGGTTAAATAATATAAAAAAAACTGATCCTACAAAAGTAAATTCATATAGCCACATATCTCCAATAAACGTCAGTATGTTTTTAGAAGATAAAGGAAGAAATGAACGTACAAATTCATAAATATAAAAATATACAATCCAAATAAGATTGTTTTGTCTAATAAAAATACTTATTAGAGCAAATATGCTTGAAAAAAAATATTTTTTGTGTGTCAAGAAAAAATAACAAATGAGTAAAATAAAAACAGAAAAAATATCAGTGTAGATTAAAAAATAAAAAATAAAACTTACAGGAATTAGAAGATATTGAAGTGTCTTGACCATCGCAGAATTTTTCTCTTGTTTTTTTGCAATAAGAAAAAATAACAAAACAGAAAATAAAGAAAAAAAACTCGAAATTATTCTTGTTTGGAATATATCTGAAATTCCAAAAAATCTTCGTATTCCAGCGATAATAAAATGATATCCAGGAGCGATGGCATTTCGTGTAAATGTATCACTTGTTATATGCCAGGTCGTGATATCTTGAATTGTTTGATAGTGTTGGTGTTCATCTATTAATAAAGG
>PPGL01000033.1 GCA_003173915.1 Candidatus Levyibacteriota bacterium
AAAGGAAATATTGGGTATACATTCCCCAAAACACTTATTATCGATCGACTTCCACCAATACTTGGAACAACCCTCATCACTGTTGGTCCACAAATCATATCTGATGGATCTGGCATACATATTGGTGTTGTTGGTATTACACAAAAACTCACTCTTTCTGCTCGCGGCGGACCAACAGACATTACTCTATCTTCTTTTGAAACATCAACACAGTCTGCAGACACTATTACCATGAAGCAAAATCATGACACAGGACTGTGGTCTGCAGATCTTCTTTTTCAGAAACCTGGTCTGTATCACATAGCAGCATACGCAATTGACGGAGCAAAAAATACCAGCACAAGAGATTTACAACCAATTCTTATCCTGAGTCCTGGAACAATTCTTTCTCAAACAAACACACCAGTCCCAAACGCAATAATTACTATCTATAGTCAAGATCCATATTCAAAAACTTGGGTTGTTTGGGATGGAAAATCTTTTGGACAAGATAATCCCCAAAAAACAGCATCAAATGGAAGATACCATTTTTTCCTTCCACCAGGAACCTATTACATGAAAATTCAAGCAGGTGGATTTAAGACTGCAATGAGTAATATTTTTTCTCTCTCGACTCCCCAACCACTTGTTTCAACGATAAAACTGCATAAAAGCACCTTATCTGTTATTCCACTTCTCAGTCTTCTAAACAGCATATTTGGTTTTCAGACAGATACAATCACCCTCAATACACAAATTAAAACTCTACAAACAACACCCCAACAGCCACTTATTGGAAAAGAACTCCCCTTATTTACCCTACCACAAACCGATGGAAATACGTTTGATTCACTAAGCACTCGAGGCAAACCAATGGTCATGACTTTTATTAGTACCTGGTCTCCACTGACCATAGAACAACTTACCTTTCTCGACAAACTCTCCGGACGAAACGATATACGAAGTGTTGTGATTGACGAACAAGAAAAACAACCATTTCTTTCTGTATTTGCAAAGCGCGGAGACTATACATTTCCTTTTGTTATTGACGAAGATGGAATTCTCATGACTCCCTTTAACTTATTTGACACTCCAACCCATTACTTTGTTGATGTCCATGGAATCATTCGAGATATTGTCTCAGATGTACTTTCTGATAATCAAATTCTCGACAAAATAAGCAAAATGAGCAATGATTAATAATATGGATATTCAAATACAATTCATACTTCAATACATACACTTTGCCCTTAACTTATTTGTTGCATTTGTTTTTTTTGCTGTGTTTTGGTTATTTCTTGATGCATGGACAACACAAAAAGAAATAAAAAATCTTCTCAAAGCATTTGGATTCTTTTTTCTGTCGATCTCCTTTCTCGTTCATAGCACCTATGTTGAACAAATTGCATTTGCAGATCAATTTGGCTTGAATGCTATGAATTTGTTTGCTTCCAATATTCTGCGTGGGAGTGGATATATCCTGCTTATTCTTGGACTTTTAAAAGATCCAATACAAAAAAAACCACACTACGATGAAACAGGAGAAAAAACATTTGCGATTCTTCCATTTGGACTGACACTTCCTGCAAGTATTCCACTTCTCTTTGGGGGATGCTCGGCAATTATTGGGGGAATTTTCCTCCACCATAGTACAAAGGGACTTGAAAAACATCTCAAGCCTCTTGCGATTGTTTTTTTTATTATTTCGCTTTCTGAATTCTTTTCACTTGCTGAAAACTTCAGATCAAGTAGTAATGTGGCGATAAATAGTCTTGCTGCAGCATTTGGACCCATGTGGATTCTTGAGCATGTACTTCTTCTGATTGCCGCAGTGATACTTGGAAAATGGGTGTTTACTTATTTACTCAAACGGCTTCAGACACAACTATTTATGATTATGTCAACAGGAATTATTGCTATTTTTATTATTACGACGATGATCTTTACATTTTTACTGCTTCAAAATTTTCGACAAGATGGAATAACTCATTTGCAAACAGATAGTAATGTGCTTCTTTTTGCCATGGAGAGTAAAAAAGAACAAACACTCTCTGATGCAGAGGTTGTTGCACAAAACCCACAAGTTACCGCAGCAATTGCAAGCAAAGATAAAATGACGCTAAAAAATTTAGTAACAAGTATACTTGAAACAAAAAAACAAGGGAGTCTTCTGATCATCTCTCCAACAGGAGAAGTACTGGCAAGAGGAGAAGATCCTGGACGAATTGGAGATAGTTTCGCAAATGATAGCATATTTCAACATGTCATTCGTGGCCAAAATATTTCATCAGTTGTTACCAAAGACGGCGTATTGGCACCAGAAATTTCTATTGTCTCGGGAACACCAATTAAAGATGCAACAGGTACGATTGTTGGTGTGGTGCTTGTTGGATCTCCAATTGATAGCGCATTTGTTGATGGTGTCAGAAAAGCAACAAATTTAAGCGTTTCAGTCTATGCAAGTAATATTCTCTCTGCAACGACTTTTCTTGCACCCGATGGAAAATCGCGACTGCTTGGCATTAAAGAAGAAACACCTCAGATAAAAAAGACGGTTTTGGAAAACGGACATGCTTATAGTGGAAGTGTTTCCATACTTAATGTTCCATACTTTGCTGTATATCTCCCATTAAAAGATTCCGATCAGATTCCAATCGGCATGTTATTTGTTGGATCTCTTCAACTTGGTGTTCTACAAGCAGCCGGAAAAAGTATCGAACTTACTTTTCTTATTACTGCACTACTTGTAGTCCTCTCCATTATTCCAGCATACCTGATATCTAAATATATTAGTTACCAATTGCACTAAGATATATTCTTAGATCTTGACTTTTTTGCTCAGTCAGTTACTCTTAAAAAGAGTCTATGAAAAATATATTGATTGTTCTTTTTACATGACAGACAATTTTGAAAATTTATATATAGAAGTACAGAAACAACTGAGTCGTACTTCTTATGAAAACGCCAAACTTCACGCATCGATAAGCTCTCTTCCCTTTGGCATTATTATTACTGACAGTAACAATATAATTGTTAGTATCAATGAAAAAGCAAAAACTATTCTTTCAAATTCTCATATTGACCAAACACCTACCTTTACACTTGAAGCGGTTGAAAAAGCATTAGCAGATAAAGTCGATATTTCTGCAACAATGAAGCAAAGCATTTCAGATAAAAAAATAGTTATAGTCAAAGAAATAGAATTGAATAAAAGCTTTTTTAAAATTGTTATTTCACCAATTTTCCAAGAAGCAATTATTACCGGTGTTGTTATATTATTTGATGATATTACTGAAGCAAAAATTATTGAGCGTTCTCGAGATGAGTTTTTTTCCATTGCTTCACACGAACTCCGCACCCCTCTTACAGCAATTCGAGGAAATACTGCCTTAATTAAACAATACTACCCAGATGCGCTTAAAGACACAGGGCTTGCGGAAATGATTGACGACATACATGAATCAAGTCTTCGCCTGATTAGCATTGTCAATGACTTCTTAGATACATCACGACTTGAACTTGGGAAAATACAGTTTAAGAAAGATCCAATTGATATGTCTGAGCTGGTAGAAAGTGTTATGAAAGAATATACATCATCTGGTTCAATGAAAGATCTCTATTTATATGCAGAGAAGCCAAAAAATATTCTCCCTGTTGTTGTAGGTGATCGAGACAGAATTAAGCAAATACTCATTAACCTAATTGGCAATGCAATCAAATTTACCACAAAAGGCGGAATTACCATTTCTTTTCTTATCGAATCTCCCTATCTAAAGGTTTTAGTGACAGATACAGGAAAAGGAGTTCCATTGCAAAATCAAAATCTGCTTTTTCGTAAATTTCAACAAGCAAATGATAATTTATTTACTCGCGATGCTGTTCAAGGAACAGGTCTTGGTTTGTATATTTCAAAAATGATGATTGAAGGAATGGGTGGAAAAATTAAACTTGAATCATCAGAAGAAAATAAAGGAACAACCTTTTCCATTAGTATTCCTATACAGTCCGAAGCACTTCCACAATCACCTACATTAGGTAATGTTCCTGGGTAATATACGAATGATTGACGAAGTGGATATAAGTTTATATACTAATTGAAACATATGGCAAAAATTCTTATTGTAGAAGATGATCCTCTTATGTCCCGCATGTATCAGAAAATTTTCACCTTTGAAAAATATGATGTACTGGTGGCACATGATGGCGAAGAAGCGTTAACCGTTGTACAGAAAGACAAACCAACACTCATTCTTTTAGACATTATGATGCCAAAAATGAATGGCTTACAGGTACTTGAAAAATTAAAAGCTGATGCAACGACTTCGGCAATTCCAGTTATTATGCTCACTAACTTAGCAGGACAACAAGATGCTGATGCAGCACTTTCCAAAGGAGCAGTAAAGTATATTATCAAAAGCGAACACGATCCCAAGCAAGTTTCAGATATGGTAAAAGAAATTCTGGCAGGATATACAAGAAATGAGGTTCCAGTCGCTGCTGCTACGACAACTGTTCCACTACCATCATCCCCTGTTACCACACCTGCTGTACAGTCAGCTCAACCCCCTCTGCCACAACAAACCCCACCACCAATCACTCAACAAACTCCTTCAGCAACTCCTACACCTGTTACAACACAAGCATCAGCTCCCGACCCTTCACCTTCGCAAACTCAGTAAAAGACGTTTGTAAACTTCCTATTAGGCTAATATCAAGCATATCTGCTTCTCATATCCTATCATTGCTTCGTAGTCTACAAGACTAGATAAAGGAGATGAATATGTATGACAGAAGTAATCGGAACAATGGTCAAAGCAGCAGCTACGGCAGTACTACCAACAGCTGCAGCAAGTTTGCCAAAAATTGCTACCGAAGCTTTTACAACAGGAGCAAAAGCTCTTGCCGAACCAATTAGCAAGGCAGTCAAACCAGGAGTTGAAGCCCTTACCAAACTGCCTGGACGTAATCTGCTAAACGTAGCTCGTCCTGAGCTTGCCGAAGGAGCATTTGAGTCGGCAAGAATACCAATTGGCGAACTCGGTAAAGGAATTACTCCTTCTATTACAGCAAGTGTACTTGAGGTAATTCCTATAGAAGCGCGACTTTCTATCCTCGAACGCGGGTTTTTCTCTAAAGCCATTATGCGTGGCGAAGTTGCCCATGCACCGGTACTTACTTCGATTGAAATGAAAGCATTAGGAAGGATTGCAGGTATTGATCTTCCTGATGACGTGCTCGCAAATCCTAAGTTTGCCGAAAGCTTTAGTGACGCTTTACAAAATAGACTTCTTACAGCAGAGAAAGAAAATTTTTCTCTGGAAAAAAGTGTTTTGAGAAGCTTACAAGATGCATTGCGGAGCCAAAAAGATGCTGAAGATTTGGAAAAATTAAAGCGTACAGCCGCAAAAAATGCAGTCAAAAAACGCATAGTGGAATGGAGAAAAAGTATCGTAAGCGATCGCAGATTTAAAGATCACCCAGATGAAGAAAAAGAAGCTCTTGATAAGGTTAATAGATATGAACAACGCTTACTTCTTGAAGTAGATATTCGCTTTACCTTTGGAAGTAACCTTATTACAGAAACAATTGGAGAAGTTTTGAGAGACTCAAAGGCAGCATAGCTTCCCTTCTCTTTGCTAATTCATACGCAACTACAATGTACATTCTATGAGACTATTGATATACTAAAATTATCCAAGTGCTCGTTTGGGTGGCGCTTGACTTACATACTACAGGGTGATATACTTTATTTCTATGAAGAAAACGATAGCCGTCGGAATCCTTGTTCTCAGCGTGCTTTTTTCTCCATTTGCAGCTCGTATTAGCCTTGCGGCTGTGGGTACTGGGGCTGGATCTCTTGCAATTAGTAAAACTGTTTTAGACCCTAAGAAAAACACCTACACGCACAGTTTGGGCCTTGCTGACACGATGTACCACCCAGGAGATATCGTAACATTCCATGTGACTGTTTCTAATACCGGAAGCACAAATATCCCTGAAGTATTAGTTAAAGATACACTTCCTTCTTTTTTGTCTTTGACAAGTGGCTCGGGTGACTTCGACAAAACAACTAACAGCCTTTCTTTCTTAGTTACAGATCTTTCTCCTCGAACAACACAAACATTTGCTATTTCTGCACAAATTGCAAATGCAGCCTCACTTCCAACAAATCAAGGGATTGTTTGCACAGCTAATAAAGTTTCTGCAAAAGGAACAAACACATCTGTTGTCAGTGATAGTTCGTCTTTCTGTATCCAAAAAGCTGGTGGAAGTGCTAATACAACAAGCTCAAATGGAACAGGCCAGCAAGTATTTCAACCATCAGAAGCAACTGCAACACCATCAACTGGCCCTGAAACACTTCCACTTCTTGGACTTTTGGGAAGTGGGCTAACAGGAATTTTCCTCAGAAAAAAAGCAAAGTAACAACCTCTTGAGGCTAAAATTTGACAAAAATTTGCCGTTTTTGGTAAACTTTCTTTATGCGCTAATGCTTCTGTCCTGGGATCTGCCACCAATATTCTGCTCCCAATTGTAGATAACTATGAAACAATCAGTACATACGGCTCCACTTATTTCTGTTATATTACCTATTCGTAATGCAGATAGATTTTTAGCCACCTCTTTAGACAGTCTTCTTTCTCAAAACTACCAAAACATTGAAATCATTGCCATAGACGATGCCTCAATTGACGGCTCGCTTGGGATTCTGAATGCATTCAAACGTGAAGACAAACGACTAAAAGTTTACAAAAATGTCAAAAAATATGACTTGGCTATTACGTTAAATCGCTGTCTTAAAAAAGCAAAAGGGAAATTTATTGTTTTTATGGATCCAAAAGACGAAGTGACGAAAAATAAATTTCAAAAGCAGCTGGACTTTTTGCTAAAAAATCCCAAAGTGGTTGCCGTTGGAACACAATGTATTTATTTAAATGACAATGACAAACGAATTGGGAAAAGTAATTACCCAGCCCTTCATGAGCATATTTCTCAAAAGCCTATTCACGGCGTTTCGGTGCTTTTTGAGGGAATTATGATTACAAAGTACCGAATCCCAAAAGACCTCCTCTATTTCCCTCCAAACAAACACCTCTTCTTATACTCAGACCTCGCCCTCAAACTTCTTCAATACGGTGAGCTCGCCAACCTTCCTGAATATCTTCATTTTCATCGAACCCACACCTATTATGCATCCCTTGAAAAGAATATGAAACATTTGTGGTCACTAAGCAAACTGTGGATTAAATCGAAATTTGACTACCAAACAAATCCATCAATTCGCACATTCTTCTCTTCCCCATTTAAACCCTCCACTTCTTAAAAAATTGCAAGGAGGATCAAAATTTTTTCTGACCTGTGCGCTGAGCGGGAAAAAGTTTATGAACAAGAAGCGTTTTTTCGCGAAGCATCTGGGACATAAAAATTTTTGGTCCGACCTAAACGATAACTTCACTTCGCAGCGAATGATTGCAACATTGCAATAAGTGAGCATACAATTTTTCTGCAGGATGAAAGGCGAAGTCCGGTTCCAAAGAAAAATTCGTATGCGAACGTTTTGATTTTCTCCGACCGAAACAATAAAATCTCTTTACAAAGTAGATAAATCCTCATTACGCATTTCTCATTTTCTTCTGACTAGAATTTCATACACATTTGAGAAAGTTAGGCTTGTGAGGCAACTGGTATTCGGATGTGCACTCATGGCGCTTGTCCAATTTATGAGAATTCCAAAAGCATATGCAGACTGCGAGCCAATTTACGGAGGCGGTACGACGTGCCAACCGAGTTCGATGGTAGTAACAAAAACAGTTTTAAATCCACAAACCAATGTGTATGTCCATGATTTGGGAATTAATGATCCACTTTTTCATCCAGGCGATCCAATAACATTTCAAATATCAGTGACCAATATTGGCACTCGAGATTTAGGACATGTTGCTGTCACCGACAATCTTCCCGGAGTTATAACGTTTGTTGCGGGAGAAAGTGGTATTGGCACATTCGATAGTAGCACCAATACGTTTAGTTTCTTTTTTCCTGGAGTTGCGCCTGGCCAAACAGTTTCACTTATTTTAACCGGTCATATTGTTGATGCAAGTCACTTTCCAACAACTCAAGACGGCGCATGTGTGACAAATCAAGCAGTAGCAACAAATGGTGAAGTAACATCTCAAGACAGTACTCAGTTTTGCATTTTTCATCCTGTTACCGGCGCTCCTGCGCCAATAACAACTGTTCCACCATCAACCGGAGCTCAACCAATTCCCCTTCTTAGTTTGCTCGGTATCACAACAACAGGAGCGATACTTCTTCGATTGACGCGTAAAGAAAGGAGCAATGTATGATACCAGAAGGTCGGCATCGTCCCGTAAGAGAACCTAGTCCAAAAAGAGGTGGAGCATTTGGTGAAATGTTGAGAGACTACATGTCTAATCCAAATAATCCTGGCGGTGGGGGTCCTCCTAATCCCACTCCTAACCCACTAACACAAGGAGTCGAACAAATAGTTGATGGCAAAGTACAAGCTCACCAACAAAGTGCTCCCCACTTAGGAGAAGACGACGTGAAGAGAATTGTTCAACAGCACGCTCCCAGAGGGACCCGTGGGATAACAGAAAAGCGGGCACGAGAAATTGCGGAAGATGCAGTTGTAGATAATCCTCCGGATTCTCGAACAATGGCAGACGCAATAGACCAAGATGCACAACCTTTTATTGATACCCTCAGACGACATGGAGTTGGAGGAGGTATTGACGAACCAACTGCACGACGACTTGCAGACGAACAAATCGCAGCTGCCCGCGCAGCAGGCCAAGGTGTTATGCCAGTTGATGAAGCACGGGCAACAGAACTTGCAAAAGAAGCAGTAGAAGAACGCATTACTGATGGAACACTTGCAAAAGGAGCAGACGTTACTGCACTGCAAGGCCGTGTGCAAACAGTCGAAGGACGTTTGCCTGCTGGTGCAGACCCACTAATTACAGAAAACGAAGTAGATTCGCGACTGCAAGCAGTACGAGGGGCCCTTGATACACGAGTTACACAACTTGAAACAGATAGTGCTACAAGAGCTGAACTCAATAGACGCCTCCCTCCTCCAACTGCTGGACAACGTATGCTTGCTGTACTTGGAAATGACCAAGCAAGACGCTATGTTAATGACTATGACACGAATGCGACACCTGCTCCTGCTCCAGCAACGCCTCTACCTGTCAACACTGTTGATAGGCGAAACCTTCTCATTGGCGCAGGGGTTCTTCTTGCCGGTGCCGGAATCTGTGCATGGCTTGGACTTCCCGCACTTGCAGCGTATTTACGAGGAGGATACACAGCACCAACCTATCTTCCCGGTGGTGGAGGAACAACAAGTCTTCCATCTGGAGAATATACACCCTCAGGACTTGACTATAGTCAAATGAGTCCTCAACAAGCTGAACAAATTATCAAATATATTGATGCAAATTACCAAGGTCAAAGCGGACCAACAATTAACACAGCAATTGCAAATGGTGCAGTTGGCATTGTAACTGGTTGGCAAGTTTCCTATGACGGCAATACCTATACCAATGGAGATACGGCAGCATTTACCAATCAGGCAAATGTCACCTTTTCAGATGGACTATGGAGAGTTGTTCCAAGCGCAGTTGCAAAAGATGCATTTGTAGCAATTGTTGTGTATACCAAAGCACTTGGGCAAGCAATGTCACACGCCCAACCGCTCCCAGAATGGAACTTACCCGCATATGGCTAATCAACCACTTATTTCTGTTATTATGCCAATTTTTAATGTAGAACAATTTGTAAAACAGGCCATTGTCAGTATTCTTTCGCAAACAGAGAAAAACTTTGAACTTATTATTATCGATGATGCCTCAGTTGATAAATCATTTGAGATTGTAAAAAAGCTGCAACAGACAGACGCTCGCATGAGTGTTACACATAATGAACGGCATCTTGGTGTCGCGGCAACAGCAAATAAGGCTATCGGACTTGCCTCCGGACAATTTTTAGCTCGTATGGATGGTGATGATATTTCTCTTCCTGAAAGACTCAGAAAGCAACGGATGTTTTTGCAAAACAATCCACATATTATTGCTGTAGGAGGACAATTTCTTATTATTGACGAAAAGGGAACGATACAAGGACAACGATTTTTCCCAACAGACCACGCAGGTATTTATCACCAAACGTTTACCTTTACCGCACTTTCACAACCAGGTCTTATGATTAATAGAAAACTGCTGCCTCCGAATTTTTTGTTTTATAACGAATCTTTTGAATCAGCTGAAGAAACAGAGCTTGTTTTTCGTTTATTTCAGCACGGCATGGTTGCAAACATCACAGATACAATTCTTCAGTATCGCATCCATAAAAATAACACGTCGCTTAAAAGTGCAAAGAAAACTTTTTTTATTACTCTTCGGTCACGAATAGAGGCAGTTATATTTGGAACATATGTTCCAACCCTTCGCGCTGTATGTATAAATGTTTTACAATTTTTTGCCATTCTCTTTCTCCCAAACACGATTATTCTTATGCTCTATGCTCACATGAGAAACAGAAAACTAGCGACAACCTAACATG
>PPGL01000083.1 GCA_003173915.1 Candidatus Levyibacteriota bacterium
TAATTTGAGAAGGTGCATTTGGAAGTTGAGCTGTTGCCATAATTTCTGCAATTTGGAGTTCAAGAAGAGTAGGTGGAGGGAGAGGGGTATTTTTAATCGCATTCGCGTATGCATCATCAACATTTCCTGCTGCAATATTATTTAATGGTTGAAGGGGAGTGTTGGATTCTGGTTGGTGAGTAAATCCTAAGTCCTGTTCGATCCTATTTATTAACCCCTGTACATATAAATCTTTTTCTTTTGACATATTTTTGGCTCGTACTCCAAAAAAAATCCGCCTATGGCGGACGTCGTTGTCTAAGCGCACTATAACAATTGCTTGGTAGGGTGTCAAGTATTTCTTGACAACCATAACTTCCCATAGTAAACTTAACTATGGAGAACGTGACAGCTACAATTTTTCCTCTTGGACTCACTTTTGACGATATTCTTCTTTTGCCTGGATTTTCAGACTTCTCTCGCGCAGAGATTACTCTTCAGACCAGACTTTCAAAAAATATTATGCTATCGATTCCGCTTGTGTCCTCTCCCATGGATACAGTGACAGAATCTGACATGGCAATTGCTTTAGGAAAATTGGGAGGATTTGGATTTATTCACCGTAACCTTACCATTGTCGACCAAGCTGCAGAAGTAAAAAAAGTAAGAACAGCAAATGTGCATGTTGGAGCTGCAGTTGGTGCGTCCTCAGGGTTTGAAGATCGTGTAAAGGCATTGGTTGAGGCTGGAGTTGAAGCGATTTTGGTCGATAGCGCACATGGATTTGCAAAAAATGTTATTGAGACAATTGCATTTATAAAAAAGAATTACAAAGCAGTCGATGTGATTGGCGGTAGTATTGCAACAGGAGACGGCGCAAAAGCACTTATTAAAGCGGGTGCCGATGGACTCAGAGTTGGTATGGGACCAGGAGCAATTTGTACAACGCGTGTTATTTCTGGAATGGGAGTTCCACAAATTACCGCCCTTATGGAAATTGCGCCAATTGCAAAAAAAGCAGGAGTGCCAATGATTGCTGATGGAGGCATTAAATATTCTGGAGATATTGTAAAAGCGTTGGCGGTTGGCGCATCAACTGTTATGATGGGAAACTTTTTTGCCAGTAGCAGTGAAGCGCCAGGGAAAAAAGTGACACTTTCTCGCGAGCAGGTTCCATCCCGTTTTAAGAGTATCTTGCAACAGGATGTCGAGGAATACGTTTTTAAAGAATATAGAGGGATGGGGTCTGTTGGAGCAATGAAAAAAGGTGCAGAAATTAAAAGTGAAGACGAATTCCATGGGAAAAATTATAAAGATCGTGTTTTGGTTGCAGAAGGTGTTGAGGGGCTTGTCCCGGTGAAGGGATCAGTCCAGAGTATTGTCGACCAGGCGCTTGGCGGAATTCGTTCGGGACTATACTATGTGGGTGCAAAAAGTCTTGCCGAACTATCCCAAAAAGCACAATTTATTCAAATTACTCAGGCAAGTCTTACAGAAAGCCATCCACATGACGTTCTCATCACAAATGCTGGAGAAAACTACTAATCTTTGAGGCTACTGTATAAGCGAGTTTGCATTCTACACATTTTAGTCCTATAATCCAGCTGTTATGGCGAATATAGAGGCTAGTCAGGCAGAAGGGCAAGAAGAAAGTTATTGTTTAACACGGCGTTGTACTGCATGCTGTCATGATGCCTATCATGAAAGAATGAGCTATGCAGACTTACGGATTTTAGCAGGAGGAGAACCTACGTTATTACCTCCAGATGTTCATGTAATGGATGTTGCTGATAATCCACTTTATGGTCCAGGTGTATATTGGCAATTGATATTTGACTCGGGTAGAAATATACCAAGAGCCTATCTAAAAGGTGAATGTGCTCAAGCAGATGGAAAATGTAAAGTGTATGGTACAAAAGACATGCCACCTGAATGTAGAGATTTTATGGCAGGGAGCGAGCCTTGTTTAAGTACACGTAGGCGGGATGGTTTAGAACCTAAGACTAGAGGTAGAATTTTACCGATGTTTCGTGATGGACACTAATTTTTATTTGACAGAAAAGAATGCTCCATGATATGCTTAGTTATGGAACCCAAACAATCCTCAATGATCTACGTTTTAGATTTTGGCGGACAAACAGCTCATCTTATTACGCGTCGTCTTAAAGAACTTGGTGCACAAACAAAATTTATTGTTCCAGAAGATGCACTGGCAGAAATTGAAAAAGAAAGACCCGCAGGAATTGTACTATCTGGTGGACCAATGTCTGTCTACGAAAAAAATGCTCCAACTGTTGATACAAAAATTTTTGAGCTTGGTATTCCTATTTTAGGTATTTGTTATGGGTTTCAGATTGTTCCGCAACTTCTTGGTGGAGAAGTGATTTCCGGGCGAAAAGAATACGGACCAGCGAAAGTAAGAATTAAGAATAAAGAATCAAGAATTACGAAAGAGCTCCCGAAGGAGTTTACCGTGTGGATGAATCATGGAGATGAAATTGTAAAACTGCCAAAAGACTTTGAAGTTGTTGGAGAGACGGAGCATGTTCCGTTTACTTTTTCTGTAAGTACAAAACGAAATATCTATGGCATTTTATTCCATCCAGAAGTTGAACACACAGAATTTGGCTTACAAATTCTCAAAAACTTTTTAGATATTTGTGGAATAAAACCATTTGTCATTCTGAGCGTAGTCGAGGCATCTCACAGCACAAAGTCTGGTGTAAAAGATCCCTCCACGCGCTTATCGCTTGGTCGGGATGACAAGTTTCATTACTTAAGTTCTGATGAGATGATTCAAAAAATTCGTGAAACTGTTGGCAGCGCACATGTTATTGGTGCAGTGTCTGGAGGAGTAGATTCAACTGTTGCGGCAACACTTGTTGCAAAAGCGATTGGCAAACAATTTACTCCAATATTTGTAAACAATGGACTTATGAGACCAGATGCAGTTGAGTCAGTGCGAAACCTTTTTAAGAGGTTTGATATACAACCAATAGTATGTGATGTAGAAGACGAAATGCTTTCTCGTTTGGAAAGTATAACTGACAGTGAAGAAAAGCGAAAAGTGATTGGAAATTTCTATGTGGAAGTATTTGAAAGGGAAATGAAAAAGCTCGTGTTTGGTCATTCTGGAGCGAAACGAAGTGGAGCGATAGAATCTCATGAGAAACAGTCAGATCCTATCGGTCGTTTTCCAATTGAAAACTCCCTCCAGGATGACGAGAATAAAGTTAAATTTCTTCTCCAGGGGACAATTTATTCTGATGTTATCGAAAGTCAGGGGACTAAACATGCATCAAAAATTAAATCCCATCACAATGTCGGAGGACTTCCCGAACATATGAAATTGCAACTTCTTGAACCTCTTCGTGAGTTATATAAAGATGAAGTTCGTGCGTTAGGTAAGCTGCTCGAGTTACCAGAAGAATTTGTTCAAAAGCAACCATTTCCAGGTCCTGGTTTCGCAGTGCGAATTCGTGGAGAAGTGACAAAAGAAAGACTTTCCCAGGAAAAACAAGCAGACAGTATTGTTCTTGAAGAGCTCAAAAAAGCTGACTGGCTTTCAAAGGTCTTTATTTCATTTCCAGTTATGACTGGTGCAGACTCTACTGCAGTGAAGGGAGATGGAAAATTTATGGGAGAAGTAATTGCCCTTCGGGTTGTTGACTCAAAAGATATTATGACTGCAACATGGGCCAAACTTCCTTACGATCTTTTACAGAGGATTTCTTCAAGAATTGTTAATGAGGTTCCAAATATTTCTCGTGTTGTCTACGATATTTCCACCAAACCTCCTGCGACCATGGAATGGGAGTAATCTTATAGTAAATTTTCCTCATTATTTCATTTCTTTATTTTAACGTTTAGATTGCCACCCTTATATAAATCTCATACACGTAGTCTTACGTTTCTGTGGTTAACTTCTTACCAGATTCTTAAGGTATGACAATTGCTATCGAAAAATTATTAGAAATACACGAAGACCCAAATAGTACATTAAGTCGACACAATCTTTCTTCACAGATTCACACAACAGCCGAGGCGTTGCAAAACAATGAGAAAATGCAAGATCTTGCGAAGACGCAACGACTCGATACATATGGTACGCAACAACTTGAAGAGCATTATGCTAATAATTATCGGACCTATCAACAAATGTATGAAATGTTGTATGGGAAAAGACGTATTTCAGAATCAAAAGTTGCTGCAGTTATTCAAGCACGAAGAAGGGGAAGAAAATGAAATATTTTTCTTGCGTCTGCCTACAAGCTATGCAACAATAAATGTGTGAAACTGCCTGTCAAAAAATTTCATCCTGATTTTATTTCTTTTTTTCATCATCATCACGAATTAATTCTTGCTGTTTTTGCAGGGATGTTATTTTTAGGAGGAATTGGAGGGGGAGTTTTTCTCAATCTAAAATTAAAAGAGCTACAAGCTGTTTCTCAAGAAAAAAAGGCAGTCTATGCAAAACTTCAGAAAACAACAACTGCATATCTCGCGCTTAAAAATCAGGATCAATATAAAATCAATCAGGATTTGGAGGCAAAAATTAAATCAACTGACGATACGTATACCCAAACAGTTTCTATTTACGAAAAGCTTCTTGATTTAAAAACACAAGTAAAAGACACAAAAGATATGGATAGCTTGTTTGCAGAAACAATGAATTACCTTGCCAAACTCAATTATTCCTCGGCAAGTGCGGATTTAACAGTTCTGGATGAGAAAATCCAAGATGAGCAAAACAAACTTGCCGCAGCGGCAGCAGCTGGAGTTACCAATGCAACAGCTAGCAATGCACTTCCAGGTCCTGGGTTTTCTGTGCAATCAGTTTCAACGGATATTGGGACGTTTACCGTAAAAATTGTCGCAGCCGACCTAAATTCCACACGGGTAATTGTCGATACTGCGTCAGACTCAGATTGCAGTAACAATTGTCCAGTTTTGCCATTAGCTGATTACATTTCTCGAAATGGTGCATTCGCTGGAATTAATGGAACATTTTTCTGTCCTGTAGATTATCCAAGTTGCGCAGGCAAAATAGGCTCTTTTGATACACTTCTCATGAACAAAAATAAAACCTATTTTAATTCTGATAATAATAAATTTAGTACGGTGCCACTTGTTGTCTTTTTTGGCAATCAAATGGATGTTCGGGAGCATTCTGAGGATTGGGGACGCGATACCAGTGTTGATAGTGTGATTGCAATGCAGCCGTTGTATATTCTTCATGGCAATATTTACTACGATGGCGGTAGTGGTGATCCAAAATATTTAAATAAAGGAACGCGCGATTTTGTTGCTGCAAAAGGAAATATGGTTTACATCGGTACTATTTATGGTGCAGATATGCGTGATGCAGCACATGTTCTGAAGACATTAGGAGTGGATAATGCGCTTAATTTAGACGAAGGTGGCTCCACAGCACTTTGGGCAAATGGTGGATATCAAGCCGGTCCAGGCCGCAATATTCCAAACGCAGTACTTTTTGTACACAAGTAAGAAATTATTGACAAGCAAGCAATTCTTGTGTATATTTGCGCCAATATGGCAGCACCAGAAGTCGCCGCAGTTGCAGGGAGAATAACTCAACAAATTTCTGCTAGAGAGGCACAATTAGTAGGATTTGACCGATTTAATTTAGAAGATCATCGGGTTGTTCTTTCGCGACGCTTAGAGTTTGCAGTGAGAGGATCGATAGAAACTGGAAAGCGATTGGAATTTTCCCCATGGGAAATGGGTGATCATCCTGCGCCCTATCCATTACGAGGTCTAGGTAGTCGGTTATTGGGGATGGATGAAGCAAGAGGATCGTTACCTAACGGTCAATTAACATTAGAACAAGGAAAAATTGCAAACACG
>PPGL01000069.1 GCA_003173915.1 Candidatus Levyibacteriota bacterium
CAGATAATTCTTTTATCAAATTAAAAAGTCGTACATGTCCTCCAGAATGAAGAGGATATGGAAGATAGGATGAAACAATTAAAATTCTCATGGTTTTTGATGTAAATTATACAAAACATATTGTGACGTTACTGCAACAGTTTTATACGTCTTACCAAAAGATAAATCTTGAGGAGTAGGATTTGCGAGCACAAGATAATCAGCACCCATCGAAATAAGAGTAGGCAAATCACGTTCAAAACTTGCCCACCCCTGACGGTTAGTTTGATAAAGAAATGATGAATCTCCATCGAGTGGAGCAATTATTTTGGAATTTGTTGGCGTCATGGTATCTACAACTTTTCCAGCAGCAATCATTGCGGGATTATTGATATTAAAGTAGTCTTTTACTTGTTGCCAACTCAAATAAAATCCAACAATAATTGCAAGTGATACTAAAGCATACCCTATTTTTTTATTTGAAAACTTCTCAACAAATGTTACACTCCATGCCGCGCCAAATCCCATAAAGAGTGCGACTGCAGGCATAATAACTATTTGATAATAATCATGTTGAACATTCCCGGTCGCAATAACGCTAAGATATAATAGTGCTGATAGGCCAAATGAAAGAAAAAATATTCTTTCTGCTTTTTCTTTCCATATACTTACTGAACCCAAAATAAGAAAAATTGCGTTAACAAATCCTCCGATTAGCTTAGTTATTCTTTCGTAAAAAATCCAGCGGAAAAAAGCAGGTCGAAATCGAATACCATTTCCATTGAATAACCAACTATTTGCAGGCATCCCTTCAGGATATGACAACATAAAATGTCTCCACCAAGCAAGGGGAGCGATACTAAGAATTGCAAAACTCCACAGTTCTATATGACGAAACATACGCCACCCTAAAACAGAAAAAATGAGTAAAATCATTGGAATTGCATAAAACACTGCATATGGTTTTAAAAGAAGTGATGTTGCTGTAAAAAGAAGTGATAAAAATAAAAACAATACGTTTGGTTTATTTTTTTTGTGTCGGTAACCATCCAACCATTTATCAAGAAAAAAAATACCTCCAAGCATTGTTGCAACCATTGAGGTGTCGGGAAGAATTGTTCGACTGTAATAAATATTATATGGCAAAAATAATGAAAAAATCAAAACAAACCATACTTCATTTGTATAGCCTCTTCGCTTTACAAGCAAAAAAAGAAACAACGATCCAAGAAGAGAAAAACAAATGCTAATAACCCTTCCCCACTCTTCAAGTGTTAAACCACCAAATAAGAGAAACAATCCTGCCTGCGTTGCATTATATATTGGAAATTCTGCATAAAAATATCCTTGAGGATTTTCAAGTCCTGATTGCACATTGGAAATATTATTCATTCGAGGATGAAGCAAATCAAACCCGTACTTTACAAAATTTCTTGAAACCGCAGATGTATCTGCCTGTCTCCAACTATGCCAATCACCAATTGGATTGTCAAATCTATATAATCTGACAAGAAAACCAAGCAAAAAGAAAAGACACAGAACTCCTATTGTAATACGTTTTTTCATTGTACTTCTGTAATATTACCATTGGAATCAAATTGAAAGACAAAATTAGTATGTATATGTTGTGCTGCAGTAAATTTTGCCTCTTCCGGAGAAACTTTATTTACATGCAACGAATCATCTCGATAAATAAACCATAGGGCATCATCAAAACCAACAGGAAATACCCACGCGTTTGCTTTCCGAATAGGCAAATTTGCAACATAAATATTTGCGCCAACAGGAATATTTTCATAATAAACACGAAATACTTTAAGTGTATTGAGAGTAATATTTCCCGCATTCGCCCATTCTTTCATTGCAACTTGCATTCCCCAAATATTCCATACTGCAATAATGGTTACTATAATTCCAATGGCAATAGATTTCGCTTTTTGATCTTTTATGAATTTTGCGGATGCATCTTTAATAAGAAGCATAACTCCAATAACAAATCCGACAGAAGCAAAATACCCATATCGTGGGGATAAATTCCCAAGCCCTAAGAAAGGAAGCAGTGCAATAAAAATGAAAAGAAAAATATAAACATATGTTCTTGATTGCTCTGAAAACTTTATGTGTAGTAACTTCAATCTGTAACGAAACATCAATAAACCAAATCCAATAATAAGTATTCCTGCAATAGGAAGTGCATATATTTTAAGTATAGAACGAAGCATTGTGTAATACGGAAGTGATGCATTTGCAAATATAAGATACGCCATGTAGCCAAAGAAGTTTCCCACAAGATTTGGAATGAAATGAGGAATACTATATGCATAATCTCCTCCCGAACCAAGACCCCGTGCAACAAATCTCATGACAGCATATATTCCCAAAACAACAAAGAATGGAATGGAATACAAAAGCGATGATTTTTTATTTTTTGGATGAATAAAGAAAATATCTGAAAGAATAATAAGAAGCGGCAGAATTACTCCCATTTCGTAGGAAAACAGTACAAAGAAACTTAGTAAAATCGACAGAACATACAAAATAACATTCTTTCCTTCTCTATAAGTAACATATGCAAGAATTGCATACACGGCAAAGAGAGTAGAAACATTAGTTGAGATTGTCGCAATCCAAAATACATCTTCCCCATTTGCCTGAAGAATAAGAAACAGTGCACCGGAAAGTGCTGCCCAGAATTTATTTTTAAATATCTTCAGTGCCAGCAAAAATACTCCAAATCCTGTCAAAAAGTGCATAAAAAGAGTCATAAACCGATATCCTTGTGGCTCAAAAGAAAAGAATGTATACATACCGAAAATAAAAAGCTTTGCTACAGGACGGTAGAAAAATCCTTGAGCATCAAAGAAATAATGGAGAACATCTCTCGGAGTTGAGGTTGCTGCCCATTTAAGCCAGGTGAAATCATCTCCGACAAAGAAATTATTTAAACTTCTTCCTAGTACAACAATAGTCAGAACAAACAGATACAAAGCAATAGAAATTTTTGAAGTTAAAATTCGTTTTGCATACGCCCAATATGGAACACTCTTTTTTTCATGTAAAGACAATCCTCCTGCACCAACTCCTAAAAGAATCCATAGAGACTCGGCAACTTTTGATGATTCAAAAACATCAATAAGCACTGCATTTACAAGAAGTCCTAAGACTCCACCCGCGAGAGCAAAACTTACCATTTTTGTAGAAATTTCTTCTTTATCTACGCTACTTTCTTTGAGAAAAACACCAAACATAAAGAAAATTGCCATAAATGATAAAAAGCCCAAAAATCCAGATTCGCCAAGTAAACGGAGGTAATCATTGTCTGTTGCAAGGGTGATTGTTGAATATCCCATACCAAGAGGAGGAAATGTCATAAATGCAGCCCATGCATGAGGCCACTCCCCTTGAAAACGCGTTGTAAAGGAAATATCATACACAAGAGCTTTTTGGATCAGGAAACTTCCTGAAACAGTTGAAATTTGTAGTCCACCATTTTGAAGCCTGAGTTTTTTAGCTTGTGCATCGGAAAGTGAATTTTTAACGACAGCGACACTAGTTGCAACAGGTGTATTATTCTGAGGCAGAACAAAAGATGCTGTCCCAAGCGGCACATCGCCATTTGGAACAGGCTGGTTTGCAACAACAGCCTCATCACCTTTGGAAATTTTATTTTTTAAATCCGCAGGAAGACTATTCTCTGCAACGCCAACAACTTGTCCCTGGTTATTCGTGACAACAGAGGCAACGCGAATTGTTTGTAAAAAACGATGAGCTAAAGAACCACTAAAGACAAAGAGTAAAATTAAACTAACAATCCACACCGGAAGAATAAATTTTTTCTTTTTAATAAAAATAAGTGTTGCTGTTGTCCCAATAAGAAAGGCAACAAAAGAAATTCTGGATGCAGTAAAATTCAGAAGCATGATTCCTAAAACAAAAAGAATGCCGAGCAGAATTTTTTGCAATTTTTTCCGTACCATAATCATAACCACAAAAAGAATTGGTAAAACAACAACAAGAAATGCTGCTAAATCGTAGTGTCCACCAAATGTGGAGGTAATACGAGCATTTTCAGGTAGACAAAGTGGAATTCCCTTTGCAAATTCTTCATTTCCTGTTTGGAAGGAAGGAAAACAAAATGTAAGGTGTTCAAAAAACTTTGGGAATGCTTGCCAGAAATATAAATAGAAATGTTGTCCTAATCCATACATTACAACACCAACAAGCGTCACGACAAGTCCAATGAGATAATGCCAAACATCTTTAACACTCTTAATTGTTGAAAAAGCGACAAAAAAGAGAATCATATATTCTATTCTTCTTAAATATTCCAGCGCTGCAATCTTTGGAAAAAAGTTTAACAAATGAGGTCCAAAAAAAGTAATTGAGACAAGAAGAGATGCCAGCCCAACAATCCAATAGGCAAAAATTCCGCTTCCTAGCTTCCAAGGAAGTTTGATTTTCTTTTGCATAAAAAGCACTGCCCAAAAAAATACTAGAAACGCGATTACAAAATCTTCAAGACGAATATATACCCACGTACGAGTTATATGAACACTTGGGAGTTTGGGATACAAAGCAATAAACGCTAACGCAAGAATTGTAGACCATTTGAGAAACGTAATATTAAATATTTCCAAGAGCTTTTTCATATGTTGATGACAGATATTTGTTGCCAGTAAACTTACCAGCAAGTAACAAAACTATTGCCTTTGTACGCAACAGACATTGTACCAAAAAAAACTCCCACTGTGGCATATATTTTTTGTAAAAATACAGAATTCCTTTGTAAATATTAACGATTGCAAACGAACGATTACTGCTTCCCTGAGATTTGTGTAAAATATCAACAAAAGGATAAAAATAAGTGTCATACCCGTGTTTTTTTGCTCGAAAACACAATTCCATATCCTCCATGTACATAAAAATATTTTTATCAAATCCTCCTAACTTATTAAATATTGATTTTTTAAGCATCATACATCCTCCACTCACCCAATCTACTTTTGTAATTTCTTTCGGACTTTGCTTCATAAAACCAAATCGCTCAAGTCCTAAAAGCATAAGAAAAACATAAAAAAGCGTATAAAATTTTCCAGCAGAAAGTTGTGGACTTCCATCAAAATTTTTCATTTTTCCTCCAATAATTGCAACATTTTCATGTTTGGAAAGAAACTCCATCATTTTAATAAAATCTCTATTTCCAATGTGCGTATCTGAATTTAGAAATAATAAAAATTCTCCTTTTGCATGCAAGGCACCAAAATTACATCCTCTTCCAAATCCTGCATTTTCATTATTTGGAATAACATACACGTGTTTGAATTTTTTTTCTTTTATTTTTGTCTCCATTATTTCTACAGAATTATCTTCAGAAAAGTTATCAACAATAATATGTTCGATCGTTCCTTTTTCAAATTCATTACTAAACTCTGCGTAAACACTTTCAACACAAGAAATGGTAAGGTCTGGAGTTTTATAGTTGAGGGTTATAATTGATAACATATTTCATTTATCGAAACCACCTGGCTCGTCCCAAAAAATACTGAGGATCTTTATTTTCGCGATAACGAAGCAATTTCGCTGGAATCCCTCCCACAACACCAAATGCAGGAACATCACTTGTTACAACAGCTCCTGCAGCAACCACAGCTCCCTTTCCAATTCTCACACCAGGTAAAATAATTGCTCTTGGGCCAATAAAAACATAATCTTCAATAACAACTGGAGCAGATGTCGCAGCAAAATCTTTACTGTCAATATCGTGCTGGGAGTTATAAATCATAACTTCTGATGCAATATCTACGTGGTCCCCAATAATAAGTTTGTCACGGCCATCCAACACAGCGCGTTCTCCAATAATTGTGTCCCGTCCAATTGTTACATTTCGTGGATCGTACCAAACTGTCCCCATATGAATTGTTGATCCTTTTCCAATTTTGACTCCAGAAATTCGGTAAATAAATCTTCGATAATGATGAATGGGAATCCATCCTGCTACAAACATTTTATAAATCCATAGCTCAAGAAAAATATTGCCAATTCTGTTAAGAATCTTAGTAATAACTTCCTCTGTTGTTAATGTTTTTCCAGTACGGTCCTTCATATTTATATTATAAATTAACGATCATAAACTCTGCTAATTTGCATAGTGCTTTATTCATACTATTTACTGCTTTGTCCGGCTACTTCTTCCAAAACTTTTATTGTTTCTTTTGCGGTTCTCTCCCAAGAAAACTTTTTAATGTGTTTGTATCCTTTTTCCTGAAGTTGTTTTCGAAGTTTGGGATTATCAATAAGCGTAACAATTTTTCGTGCAATATCTGATGCGCTTTCTGGATCTACGTACAAACATGCATCGCCTCCCGCCTCAGGCAAACTACTCACATTACTGGTAATAACTGGACATCCATGCTGCATTGCTTCCAAAACTGGAAGTCCAAATCCTTCATACAAACTTGGCAAACAGTAACAAATTGCATTTTTGTACAAAACAGCCAACTCGTCATTAGAAACAAAATCAAGAAATTTGACATTTGATTCTATTCCCATCTTTTTTGGTTCCTCAAGAATAGGTTCGTATAACCATCCCTTTTTCCCAACAATAACTAAAGAAACATCTTTGTGTTTTTTGACAACTGCAGCAAATGCATCAATGAGGCGCCCAATATTTTTCCGAGGCTGGATTGTTCCAACAAACAACACGTATTTTTTTGGCAAATCAAACTTTTTCTGTACGTCTTCCATAGATAATTTTGAAACCTGAACTTTAGATTCTGAATTTTTAATTCCCAAATACGTTACTACCACATCTTCAGGCCTTTTCCGGTAGTACTTTATTATATCATTTTTGCTTGACTCACTAATCGTAAATACCTTTTTTGCACTCAAGACAGAGTATTTTGTCCACTCAGTCAACTGGTATAAGTCTTTTTTTGCAAAAAGCTCAGGATAATGAACATAGGAAAGGTCCATAACAGAAACCACAGTGGGAACAGGACTAAACCGCGGAGAATAATGAGACGGAGTGAAAAAAATATCAGGTTTACTGTGGGTAAATAAATATATTGGCAAACCAATCTGCGTCCATAACCTTCTTGGCTTTACCACAACATATTCCCAATTTTTTGAAGACTTTGGCAAATCGCCTCTTGGAGCATCTTTTAGATAAATTCTAAACTTAATGTCTTGATTTTTAATTCGGCTGAAATATTCTAACAACTCGTACGCATACTCACCAATACCCACACGTCTATCAACGTTTGCCTCATTTCCATCAATGCCAATAAGCATATATTCATTATATACTAAAGAACCTAAAAGCAACCAGGCAACTAGTCTCAATATACAAAGGTTTTTATGCTATCATTAGACTAATTAAAATGAACTTACCTGATCACAAAAAAACTAATTTTCTCACAGGCGTGAGAGGATATGCCGCATTATGGGTATTTCTTATTCACACAAGTATACTGCTTCGAAGCGGACACGAAGGACAATTGGTCGATAATATTCTCAATTACGGAGGGTCAGGAATTTATATTTTCTTTATTCTTTCATCTGTAACAATTATGCTCAGTATTCACCACTCCAAGCACTTCACAACTCTTGGATATATCATAAAAAGATTTTTTCGTATATTTCCTGTTTATTTAGTTATACTTGCTGTTGGTTTTGCATTAGGAGGTAACCCATATGTGAAGGTTTTGTTTCATTCTCCAAAATATGATTTTGTTGATCTATTTTATCACGTTACTCTTCTTAATATTTTTAAGCCTGAATATTATTCATCAATACTTGCAGTTGAAAAAACAATTAGTATGGAATTTATTTATTATTTTGTCATTCTTTTCTTTTTCTTTTTACAAAAAAAACTCAAAGACATTCAAGTTATTTCCATGTCTCTTCTTGCGTTAGGAATTATTTTGTATTACAACTTCCCACAATTTCATCTGCCATTTTTTAAAGAACCAGTACTCGAAGGGGTCTTTATTTTCTATGGTTTGGGGCAAGTAGTATTTTCATATATGTTCTATCCAACGTATAAAAGAGAAAAAACAACAAGTCTTCTCTATCTTATTCTCACGGCCTTCTGTATTTTTCAAGTTGAAAAAAAGATAGATAGACAGAATTTTTTATTGTTTTGGACCTTTGTTTCATTTTTTATTTATCAAGCCTGCATCAAAGAATTTTGGTATAAAAAACTGTCTTCTGTAATGCAAAATATTTTGAGCAATGCAGAAACACTCATTCTTGTTGGACTATTTTTTATCTTCCTGTGGCATGCAAAAGCAGATGTTGCTGTTATGGTTGGACTAGCAACAGGAGTTATATTTTTGAGTGCGAAATATCGAAGTTTTGCTTCTAAGTTACTATTTGAAAATAAATTTATTATGTATTTAGGGACAATCAGTTACTCTTTTTATTTAATACATTGGATTACATTTCAAGAATTAACAACATTTTTTATGCCAAAGACTGGTACGAATTATATTCTTTTTGTAGGTGTTTTTCTGACAACGCTTTTTATTAGTTCGGTAACATATTTTTATATTGAGAAGCCAGGAATTGCTCTGGGAAGAAAACTTGCAAAGCAACCTATTTCAAATATTTTTGAGTATTTTTCAATAAAGCGTTATCTCCTCAATTTTGCAAATAGTAAAAAATGAGGTTTTTAAAACTTTTTTACCCACTCTTCGGTTATATATCAGAAAGCAGCTTCAAAAACTTATTCGAAAATATTGTTTTTGGAACCAAAATATTTTTAAAAGTTACATCCCTGGATAAATAACTGTGAGTTTTTCTTTTGGAATATTTAGTATTTCCATTGCATCTTTTTTTGTTGATTCAGAGATACAAAAAACCATCTTTGATTCTTTCTTTACCCATTTTAGTTTTCTTTTCTGAACAGTAATAATTTTTTTATCAGTTTCTTCTGGATATTTATAAACAATAAGATCATAAAGAATTGTTGCCTTTTTTGCCTTCCTCGCTGGTGGCTCTGTCCAGTCTGAAGTAATAAAGATATCAACAGGTCCAATGAAGTATTCTATTGGAAATACATGTAACTTATTCCATAATAAATCTAGAACGGTGGGAGGAAATTTGAATACTTTAATTAATATTTTGGATTTTGGATTTTGATCTTTTATTTGAGATTTGAAATTTGAAATTTGAAATCCTTTCCGTAGACTAGAATAAAATAAGATAAATTGATGCTCTGAATTTTGCTCCACAACAGCCTCTATAAAATGTTTCAGGAAAGTAGAAACGCCTGTTTTTTCGTATGCAAGTTGGGAGATATCTATTCCTATTTTCATATCTTAATCCGTCGAATATTTAATATGGTAAAGCGATAAATCCCTTAGTCTGTTAGTTTGTGAAATGTTAATAATTAAATCTGCAATAAATCCGAAAAATAATATTTGTAACCCACTCATAACTGAAAAAAATCCAACAAACAACAACGGCCTTCTTCCAATTGAATGACCCTGAAGTTGAATTCCCCACAAATATAAAAGAATAACAACTCCTATCAAAATAAAAATTCCTCCAATAAGACTAAATAAATGGAGCGGTTTTCTTCCATATTTTGAGAGAAAAATCATAGTAAACATATCTGGCAAATCACGAATTTTAGAAAAGCCGTATTTTGATTTGCCGAATTGTCGTGGAGAATGATCAACTGCAAGTTCTGTTACTGAAAAACCCTGTTCGTATGCTAAGAGTGGGATAAATCGATGCAGCCCACCATATAAAAATAAATTTTTTGCCGCTTCCTGACGATACACTTTTAAACCTGCATTATAGTCATGAAGTTCGAGTCCCCAAACCATTTGTAAAATTTTATTCCAAAGTTTTGAAATTATTTTCATTTTTTGAGCATCTTTTCTATTTTTTCTCCATGCGGTTACGACATCCCATCCTTCATGAAGTTTTTTTATCATATTTGCAATCTCTTCAGGTTTGTCTTGCAAATCTGCATCTAGCGTAACTACATACTCTCCTTTTGATTTCTGAAATCCGTATGTTAGTGCTTCTGCTTTTCCCTGATTTCGTCTAAATGAGAAAATACGAATAAATTTATCTTTGGCTGCAATTTTTTTTAATAACTCAAGTGAAGAATCTGTTGAACCATCATCAACAAAAATAATTTCATAAGTCTTATCAAGTTTTGAAAGTATGAGAGACAACCGATCGTAGAAAGCCTGCAAGCTTTCTTCTTCATTAAATACTGGTACGATAACACTAATCATTAAATTATTGTATCATGTCTCCTTTAAATAAGCATAAAACTAACGAAATTGAAAGAAGTATATTCCATCAGCTGATTTCGTTTTTATTGTTTCTGATGTGTGCGCTACACACGGGTAGTCGTTAAAACTAATGACATAATTTGTCCCAATTGTATGTAATAGTTTATGTACTTTTGATGTAGCACAGTTTTCTAAATCGTTTGCTAATGTATAGACATCTTCCTGCCTAGTATCGTAAAGTGATGAGTACATGTGATAGTAGGCTATTGCTGGTTCGTAATACGTACTTCTCCCTGTGAACGCTGCAACCAAAGGCTCGCGATACCATTGAAAATTATCGGCTGAGTGTAACTTTGTCGCGTCGTATGGAGGAATAACAATAATAAAACTATCGGGAGAGATAGAAGAGCCAGTTAGGCGAAGTAGCTGAACTTGTTTGGCTGAATAATTATCCGCTGACGATACAAAAAAAGTCGTGTAATACACAACAGATAAGGGAATTGTAGAAACAGCAAAAATAAGTAAAAGAATAAGAATTCTTCCAACAGTCGGAAACATTCGTAAAATTAAATAATACGCCATACCTGTTGGAATAGAAAAGAGAGCAACTGCTATCCAAAAAAATTGCACGACATCAAAAACCGAAACTGTTTGGATAAAAAATGATCCAAGAGATAAAGGAACAAGGAAAATTAAGAAAAGTAAAACATACTCTTTTTTCTTCCAGAAGGACTTATGAAACATTTCTTGAATACTAATAAGTCCAACTACACGAATTCCTAAAACAAGTAACCAAAAGAGAGCAACTGCTTGAATATATTTTTCTATGATGCGGGGAATATTGTTTTTCGATACGTATAATTGCAAAAGCTGTTGCCATTTAAGGTTGTCAAAAATTTGTTGTGAAATAAAATGATTATATGCAAGTAGGGGCGCAAAAAGAAGCGTTCCGGCACCAAAATTATTTGGGAAAAAAGTCACGACAGTTAAGATTCCTGTGACAATAATCGTGATTCCATACCATTTCCACTGTTGTTTTTCTCTAAATAAAGAATAAATTGCAAATAAAAGTACTATTCCAATACCAATAAGGCCTGCGTATACTTTTACTTCACTAAGTACTCCTAAGAACATCCCTGAAATAAATGCAGTCTTAATAGTTTTTCTTTTATCTACAAGAAAAAATAATCCGCAGAGGAGCAAAGGAATTGAAATAACTACGGATGGATCTAAAAGAAGTTGCGGAGTGAAAGGAAATCCAATATCACCAAAAAAAGAATGCGCAGTAATTAGCGTATAGAGAAATCCAATATTTTCTCCAAAATATGCGAAAAAAAGAATCAAACGCTTTGCAGCAAAGATTTTTGTGTAAATAGTAGAAAATAAGAAAAATGATATTCCAAAAAGAGTAGAAATAAAAAGAGGAAAAAATCTGAATTCAAGATCTCGAGGTAAAAAATGATAAAATAAGGCAAAACGACTCAATAGAAAATCGTAAAAATAATGATAACCCCTCAGTGATTCCCCAGCAAGACTTGGATTTCCGGGAGGAAAAGTATTGAGCATGTTTTTAATAAGAGCTAAATGAACTAATCCATCAATTCTATTAACATCATAGAAAGTAAATCCATTTACAGTGAGTACACCAGAGAAAAAAGTAAGCACTGAAAATGAAAGTGTTCCTAAGATTATAATGCCAACAGATAACCAATCAATTGAATGGAATTTATAGAAAATTTTTTCTCGTTTGAAAACAAGACCATAAAGAGAACAAAGTATAGGAAAAAGAAGCGCCAAAAAAGGATTTCCAATCCATGCAAAAATATAACTTATGAGTAAGAAAGTAACTACTCCTAAAGGCCATGCAATTAAAAATCTTTCTCCTTTTGTATAGTCTTTCTGAATAAAAGATAATAAAACGATTCCTGGAATATAAAAACTAAAGATGCATGCAATGACAAAAATAAGAAAAGAAAAAGCAATCATTTATCCATTGTAATCTCTTTTTTTGACTACGGTAACTTTTTTATACGATTCAAGCATGAAAATTTCCTGAAAAACTCCTGCTGCAAACAAAAGAAAAGCCCAACTACTCATCTCAAGCGCAATTGTAATTCCTTTAAGAGAATAGAAAATAGCAATTAAAATAATTAAAATAGCGCCAGTAACGAATGAAAACTTACTACTCTTATGCTGAACACCTAAGGCAATAAGCCAAGCTACTGTGCAAACAATATACAATATATCGCTATTCACCTGTAAAAAAAGTGCATCAATAAAAATTAACAAAAGTAGTATTAGATTAAGATAATTCTTTTTTGTTTGTTTGAGAAGGATCATGTAATGACGGGTTATTGGAATAAGATACAAAAAATAAAATAATAGAGGTAAAGAGAAAATAAAAGATGCAAAAATGATATCTGGTACTTGAAACGACGTAATTATTTTTTTACTCAGGAAAACAAATAAATTTCTTTTATTTGATAACAATAAACTTCTTGGAATTTGGTATCTAGTTATTAAATTGGGAGACTGTTTGCTTACTGTCACGCCATTCTCAGAATTTCCGTGTAAAGACTCTAGCTCAAAATCATATACTTTCCCTTTTGACTCTTGAATGATTGGAAATCCGAAAGGCAAAAAAGGAGTATCAAAGATAATGCCACTTCTATATTGGTTTTGATAATACCATTTTTTTTGCCCGTGTTCTTTTATTCTAAAAACTAAGGTATCTTCGTCTTCGTATGCAATGCGCTGTGTTTGTATAAAACGAATTGCAAGAATTCCTAAGTTATTCTCTTGTGCAATAATACTTCCTGTTATTTTCTGTCCTTTTGCCAACTTACCGTTGTATACTACAGAATGGAAACTTTCTTTTTCAGCAGGATATGATAAAACAAAAAAACTTTTATCATAAGAAATCATAAATATAACAGTTAATATTGCCCAAATACATATCAAACTTGCTGGGATAGCAAGAAATCGTAAAAATGGATTTGCAAGTGATTGCTTAATGATTTTTTGCATATTTATTACGTGCTATAAAAACAAAATAAGCGATAAGAACAGCTAAAAATATACTGCTTATAATTGTACCTAAATTTGAATATACTTGGGGAACAAAATACATAGTAAGACTAATTGTGTACGAACCGTCAGAATTTTTGACACAACCATTAATAATAATATTTCCATTTTCGCAAATTTCTTTTGGATTTATGTAAAAGGAATTTAAATTTGCTTCATTTTTAAAATGTTCTGAACTTGGAAGAAAGTAATTTTTATTTCCCAACACATTGAGCCAATGAAAATCTCCAACTCTAATTTTCCAATCTGGATGATATGAATCAGTAAAATTTATATATAGTGGTTGAAAAATATTACTGAGAATAATTTTATATTCTGATTCGTTTACAGAAGAACTTTTAATATTCTTTACTGTAACATCTGAATGTATGAAATCTTTGCTCTCGGTTGCATAAATATGTGGAGCAAATGATGAATTCTCATACACAATAACATCTTTCAAACCAAGGTCAATTTTCTTAAGAGAAGGAATTTTATCTAATGCTTGAATATATTCTTCTTTTGATTTATTAAAAAATATATAAAAATTGTCGTCATTTGGTGTATCTGCCAAGGGAACAATGACATATTTTATTGATGTAGAATCAAAAAGACGTGGAGCAAAATCTTTTCCAAGAAAATCAATATATTGGCTACCTAAACTTGTATATTTGGTTGGATCAGAAAAATTTTTCCATGTACTTGTTAATACATTCCCTACTCCAAGTTTGGGATGAATATTAGTATTAGTCCCCCATCGTGAGTCTTCTGGCACCCACAACGTTCGGAAAAAAACATTCTGGCTATCAAGAAATGTATTAAGTTTGGCATATTGAGGAGACATTGTTCTTGGAACAAATAATGTGGCAAAATCACCCATAACTAAAGGTCTTGTGTTTAGAAGCGAAATAAAAATTATTACTATTGTGAGAATATATTTTAGTATACTTAGCTTTCCTTTTTCCCACTCTGTCCAAATGTAATCAAAAAATGCACCGATAAGTACTGAATATCCAAGGGCAATAATAAAATAAAATTTACTCGCTTCACGAAATGCTTGGAAACCCGGAACATTGGTAAACAACCAAAAATATACATCTGGAAATGGAGGATTATTTTCTTTAGTTAAAAATACTCCTAAGAGAGCTAGTAATCCGTAGAACAAAATTCTTTTGTTTTTTCTGGCGACATAGATACCCAAAAAAGCAAAAATTGGCAAGAAGAAAAAATAAAATGGGATTGGCTGTACAATAAACGGAAAATATTCTCCACCTGTCCAAAAAGGATGAAATAGTGCAATTGCACGACTAACATTAAACATCTCTCCTCCAAAGAGACTTTCACTAAAAACAGTATTTGTAATAGAAACTGTTGAAAAAATTACAGGCAAGATCCAATAAATATTTAATAGACCTATGATCAGGAGGGGTAAGCCAGCATATACAATTGTTGACTGTAAACATTCTTGAATACTTTTTTTGGAAATGACAAAAATAAAATATCCATAATAAAGAGCGGCAACTAGTGCAAAAAGATACAGAGCGCGAAATTCATAAAAACTCATAACAAAGCAGATAATTCCAGTCAGCACAGAGTAGAATAAACTTCGTTTTTCAATTGATTTTATAAACCACAGTAGTGCCAGTGGAGCTAATGTAAATGCAGCCATTAATGTTAGATGACCACTTTGGATGATAAAAAAATATGTGTTGTATGTGTAAACAAGCGACCCAATAATTGCTGCAAGACGGCTTTTTGTGTATGACTTTATTAATAGAAACGACAACGGTAATGTCAAAAAAGCAATTGGCCACATGAAGGTAATGCGTTCTATATATGCATATGAAACACCAAGGTTTGAAAGAATTCCTTCAAGAAGTAAAAATGGATAAAAGGGTGGAGTTAAATCCATCGATCCAATAAGATAACTCTTCCAAATAATTGGAGGAGTCAGAAGTGTTTTGGAGTAATTTGCCAGGCTGAGAATCCAATCGCCTTGTGTTAAAACACCTGGTGAAAAAATCCATACACGATAGGCATAGAGATGAACTGCAACAATAATTACTATAACAGCCCAAAAAAATAATGTACTAAATTTTTTCATGCAATCATTTTGACATACATATCAGTAATATTATCCCAATCATACAGATGCCGGGTCCTTAATGCATTTTCAGAGAGCGAATCAATTTTTTTAGGATTTTCTGCAAGTTTTACCAAAACTTTTGCAATTGCTTTTGAGTCTTTTGGCTCAACAACAAATCCATCAATATCCTCCTTTACCCGCTCTGCATGAGAACCAACGCGAGTAATAATAACCGGTTTTCCACTTGCCATTGCTTCTTTTGCAACAGTAAATGTCTCAGAAAGTGCTGGTAAACAAACAATATCGCATGCATGATATAGTGGAACAATTTCTTCATTAGATTTGACACCACCGAGAAAAGTAACCATATCTGATATATTAAGCTTTTTTACTAAATTTTCAAGCTCTTGTTGTAATGGGCCAATACCAAGAATAGAACACTGAATCTTTATATCTTTTTTTATACTTCTGGCAACCGCAAGTGCTTGGATAAGATATTCACATCCTTTTCGTACAGTAAGCCTTCCAACAAATAATACTCGTATTGGTTCTTTGATGTTTTTCAGCCTTTTTTTACTAGCTGGTTTGAAAACATCTGTATCAATTCCTGTATCTAAAACAAATCCTTTTTGAGATGGGAGCATAAATTTTTTATGATAATTGCTAGCGTGATTGTCGCTAAACAAAACAATATCTGCTTGCTGCAATGTTTTCTTGCTTAGATAATATAAAACTTTCCCAAACACACCAAGAAAAAGAGTTTTCCCGAAAGATAGTATATTTTGTTGTAAATTTTTAACAAGATTTTTTTTAACGAAAACATATTGTTCGTCCGCTGTAATTGTTGTATTAATATGCGGACCAATGATTGGACCAAGCACGTATTTTTTTGAAGGATTCTTGAATATAAAGAAAAAATTAAAGCTATATCCGAATGCGTAGGGGATAATGTGATGAACAATATCAGCATCTTTATATGCTTTTGAAAATAGATATTTTACGTATGAACCAATGTAGAAATATAAACTATCGTATGCTTCAAGACCAGCATTTGCTTTTTTTGTAATAAATGCAACAATTTTTGTTTTGACAATTGGAGCAACACGAAGAGACATAATTGTTGCTGCAAACATTTTTTCAACAATCTGTTTTTTTGCCAAGTGATTCATGAATTGATATGCAATCTGTCCGTGACTTCCGGTTTCATTGTATTGATTTAAGTAATCCGCAGCAGGACAAAAAAAGAAATTAAGTTTTTGTATTTTTTTTACTTTTTGTAAACTCATATAAAATTATTTCGCTTTAACTTACCCATTCTAGTTGTTCTCACACTTGAGCGCAAGTGAGATTGCTACTTTTGCATTTCTAAAACAGGTACAGAACCGAATAAGACATATCCTTGACCATCAATATCAATTGTTACAACATGTCCATTGTTTGCATAAAATGGAATAGATTCCCAATATAGATTAGAACTACTAGAATATGAAGAAATTTTTCTCACTTGTTTTCCTGACAGCATAACACTAATAGTTGCGTCACCCATCAAATCTTTTGCTTTATCATATTTAAATAGTTGCACATGCAAAATATACTTTCCTTTTTTTAAAGGTTTCGAATATAAAACTTTTGTTTGATTTCCATCAACTTGCATAATATCTTTGCCAAATAAAATTCTGTTATCAATAAACGACTGATGTAACTTTGGATCTAAAATATTTTTTGTGTAGATACTATCATGGCGTATCAAGAGATTTTTTCCAACTTTTTCAGGATTAACTTCAAGCTGGTATTCTTCTTTTGTTTTACTCAAGAGTGTTTGAGGATTTGATTCTGTTGTACAGTACTCTAGCGATATTGTTCCGTATCCGCTTTTGCATTGATAGGTTAAATCAGGAAGGGAAAGAATATAAATATTTCCGAATTGCTTTTTTAGTGTTGCCAATTTTATAAAACTATCTACATCAAAATTTGGATAATTTTCTTGCCATTTAAAATTTTTGTCAACAATAATATAGCGAATACCTCGAAGTTCCATAGCACGAATGATTTGCTCTTGCGGTAATTGTAAATCAGTGAGATATCGAAGTTCCAAAAAATGAGGAGAAAGTAAATATGGGAATCTTTCAAATTGGACAAGGTTTCTAATTGGCAGGAGACTAGTATAAGGATTTTTATATAACAAAATCGATTGATTGTATGAAGATTCCCCATTAGACCACGTGTAATCTGTTGCCAAACTATGAAGTATTTTTGTCGTTGGAGGAAAATACATTTTTTCGTCAGGGAAAGAATTAAGGTATTGTTGTGCATCAAAATATTCCTGGGGCAATTGTGAAACAAACAAATAATTTGCATGTTGCGTAATATGCATAATTGGTAATGCAATAAAAATTCCCCCGATAATAAAGAAAAAGGCCTTACTTACAAAATATCCCTTAAATAACCTTTGCAATGCGAAATAACTAACAATGAAGAAAAAAACAAAATCAAAAAATAAAAATCGATGAGTTGCCTGCAAAGAATCCATTAAAGGAATTTTGTCAAACATCCATCCGAAAATATTAATTGGGCTTTTTGTACCAAGCATTATTGATGCAACAAATAAATAGCCTAACAACAAAGCTATTTTCTTTTTAAAGCTAATTGTAGCGTAAAGAAAACAAAATGCGAAAAGCACTCCAAACCCTTTAATAATATTTATATCTGTTTGGGCAAGATTTAAGCCTGCAAGGAAACTATCTACCGACCCATATGAAAGATATCCTAGGTAATGCCTATCGGATCCATTTGCAAATAATGAACTAATAAATGGAATATTAATGAGTATTGAAAGACCGAGGAAAATTGAGGAAAACATAATTGTTTTTTTTATGTTTTTTAACAAAGTTTTTGCGAAGAAAAGATAGATAAGTATTGTTACAAAGATAACAATAGGAAAAAATGCTACGCTGATATTAAAAAAGAGTGAGAATAAAATTCCAGTAAGAATACTCACAATCACAAGTTTTTTACTTTTAATTTTTTCTATATTCATACACGTCCAAATCAGAAGAGTAAAATACAAGAGTAAATTGCTATACATTACTCCATCATGTGTTTCAACAAGGAGTGAATATTTATATGGATAGAAAATAAAAACAAACGCTGCGATAATAAAGGCAGTCCAAGATACTTTTTTAAAAAGCACTTGTACAAAAATATATAAACTTACAAACTGCGTTACAATCATTGAGAGAAAATAAAAGACAATTGGATGAAGGAAAAGTACTTGTGAAATCGATTGATACCCAATTTTAAATAATGAGTACCAACGAGAATAATGATAAAAATCTACACAATCGAAGCAATTAGTATTATCTTGGGCAAGTAAGCTTCTATTATCAAAAAGGATATTTTTCAGATGCCCAAAATAATCAAAGGAAAAAATATACTCACCAACAAGTGTAATTGTATTCTTTGGAATAAAGAAGTTAACAATATATCCGGCAATAAAAATTATTCCCAAAATAATAAGAAGTACTTTATGTTTTAAAAATATTTTTTTCATATTAGGAATTGATGAGTGATTGCACGACAGCAAATTCTTTTTTAGCAATAGTATCCCAACTAAATTTTCTAGCGATATCTACTGCTTCTATAGTTTTTTCTTTTTTTGCAACTGCAGAAAGATGCGAGTATGAAAGTATTGCTTCTGCAGCTTTTTGTATGTTTCCATTTTCAATCACGTACATACTTTTTCCCGACAAGGAAAATGTTTTCTTGGCTGACTGAAAAACATTCATGTCGTAAAATACAGCAGGCAAACCATATGAGAATGCCTCTAAGATTGTTATTACCGGGAAAAGAGGCTCTTGATGGGCTAAGTGAATGAAAACTTCGCTTTTAGATAGTAGCTCTGTTTTTTTCTTTTCCGAAATATCTCCACAAACAATAACATTCTTTTTTAAACCTCTTTTATCAACTTCTTGTTGTATCGCTTCGTGAATTGTTGCATCAGCATGACCAGCCAAAACAAGCAGTGCATCTGATTTTTCCCCAACAACCTCACTCCACATTGCAAGTACATCAAATATTCCTTTTTCGACAGTATGTCGTCCAATGTAAATTCCTAAGTATTCTTTTTTGGAACTTGGTAAAGATTTGGGAACATTTACTCCCGAAGGCGTATAATCAATTGTATTTTTCTTATAATCTTTTTTAATTTTCTTGACGAAATCTTCACTGACAGTAAAAACATAGTCAGCACTTGAAATTGTATGTTTCATGAGAAAAACACTAAAAAAAATAGTTGCAGTTGTAACAAATGCTCGTATAAAACCAAGACCCTTTTTTTTAAGACTTAAAAAATATGTTTTATAACTTTTATCTAAAATTCCATAATTCAAAACATCTATAACTACTTTTACCTGGGGGTATCTTTTTTTCAGTAATAGTGAAACAAGATATAATTGAGTGAATTCTCCCATTGGAAAATAAAAAACTTTTGTCCCTACTTTTGCTAACTTTGAACATATGTTAAAAAGTATAATTGTTGAGGAAATCGTTTCTAGAAAAAACCAGAGAATAAAATATTTTTTTTGAAGATTATTAATCCACTTAGGACTTCTATATTGGATAATCTTTTGAGAAGGCACAATATCTGAATAAATAGTTGAAGCATTGTCTAAGAGTAAAACGTCCATTTTCGAAGGTAAACGCTTTAGAAATTCTCGTAACCGTACGTATCCTCCAGCATAAGAAGATAAATATGTCTGGTGCCAAGTAACAATTGCTACGTCAGTCTTTAGCATATAAAGATTATATCGTAAAGAAATAACGAAGACAGCGTATTTTGATAAAATTACTTTGTGAAGATTTTCACTATTTCGTCCATCTCTTTTTCCGTTAACTCTGGATTATTACCAAAATATAATCCTTGTTCGTGAGCAAGTTTTGCATTTGGATTCTTAACGTTAAGTTTCTTCGTGTATTTACTGTAGAACGGCTG
>PPGL01000054.1 GCA_003173915.1 Candidatus Levyibacteriota bacterium
AAGCGACTTATTACCAGACACAACTAATTCCGCTCCCTTTCTACAACTTGATCTTTTCATGCTAGCTGCTAAAGGATTGAGCCAAAATTCTTCTGTCCCGACTGTATTTGTCCGAAGTGCAAATATCCAAGGACCAAATGGAGGAAATATTACAGCTGTTGGTAGTGCAACAAGAGAAGGTCTGTTTTACCCCCTATCATCACATTATGAATTTGGTATAACGCCAGAAAAAACCTTAATAGAGAAACTAGACGAACTGATTGCGCTTTCTCAAGAAAGAATTTCCGAAGAAAAGTTTGAAGCAGAAGTAAGTGAAGCATGGAAAAAATATCTAAAAGAACGAGGAAAAACAATGAGAAGTGGACGAAGAACAATTGGTCGAGTAGAAGAAGGGATAGAAGAAGAAATTAAGGATCAGTTTTAATTTATCTTCCAAATAATTTCTCAATAATTACAAACCTTACCCAAACGTAAATGCAAATGCTTGAGTACCTGGAGTCTGAAACTCAAGTTTTAGAATATGTTGGCCTGATTTTCTATGAAGATCAATAAGATTGTATAATCTATCCGAATCCACGGTAATTATTCCATTCTTAACATCTGTTCCTGCAACTGCATCTGATATAGGTTTTCCATCAAGAAAAACTTTTACAGTCGAACTAGCATTTTGAGACGCTGGACGAAGCACAAGAAATACTTTGTCAGAATAAAAATTATAATTAAGCACTGCATTCGTCCCAGAAGTTGCATTTTCTGAGGAAATTGTCCATTGTCCACCAAAACTAAATGAATTCTGGGGAAGACTATCAGAAAGAGTAAAATTTTGAGTTCCATTTCCAGTATTTCCTGTTGGATAATAATATTGCATTCTATCAGAATTTAAATATGTTTCTGGTGAAAGCTGCGTTGTTGGTGTTTGGTCGGGGATAGAATCAAGCTTATCTGAAACATTTTTTCCTGCCTCTTTAAGAAGTTGTTGGATTGCCATTTCGGTTTTGTCGTATTCTCCTTCTCCAAATTCCTCACGGCGAATAACTCCATGTGCATCGATTAAATACTCTGCAGGCCAATATTCGTTGTTGTAATTCGTCCATGTTGCGTAATTATTATCCTGTGCAACTGGGTAATGGATGTTATATATTTTTATTGCATTCAAGACGTTGTTAGTCTCGTGTTCAAAAGCAAATTCAGGAGTATGCACTCCAATAACAACAAATCCTTTATCTTTATACTTGTCATACCAGGATGTTACATGAGGAAGTGTGCGAATACAATTAATACATGTATATGTCCAAAAATCTACAAGGACAACTTTCCCTTTCAAATCTGCAATTGAATAAGGACGATCTGTATTGAGCCAATTTGTAATTCCAACAAAATCCGGAGCAGGCGTGTTAGCATTAAACAGTCCACCTGTTTGCTTTACACTTGTTGAAGGCTTTGTATTTTTTAGATTGTTCAGCTCGTTTTTTACTGCAGAATTGTCTTCTAAATTTGTCAAAAATTGGCTGTAGGATGGAACTACATTTAAAAGCTTTGCTTCAAGCACAACATCAGCATTAGTAAATATCAGAACAGCTGTCGCAAGCATAATAATACCAAAAACTTGTTGAATTTTCCCTGTGTATGGAGATAGTTTTTTTGATTTTGTAAATACACGATTTCCAAGCGTTGCAAAGAAAAATAATGGGATGCCTACACCTACAATATATGCGATTGTTACAAACACAACAGATAAAGAAATTCTTGCAGTTGCAGAAAGAGTAACAATTGTTGCAAGAATTGGTCCTGCACAAGGAGCCCAAACAATTCCTAAAGCAAGTCCACTCAAAAATCCTGACCAAAAACCTGTCGTTTGTTTGCCTTGTTGCAGCTGAAATTTCCCAGCAAGCCGGCTAACCCATCCTTCTAAAACTTGCGAAAATGCTGGAACAATAAGAACAATTGCAAGAATACTAATAACAATAACCGCAAGCAGTCGTAAAATTCCTGCGTCAAATCCAAACGCCTTTACAGCAAGAGAAAGAAAAAGCGTAAGAAGACCAAAACTGATACAAATACCAAGCGTTATGCCAAGAGGTTTTTTATGTCCGCCAGTTGATGAAGAAGCAAGAACAATAGGTAAAATTGGCCAAATACATGGAGCTGCAATGGTAACAAGTCCAGATAAAAATGCAAAAAAAAGTAAAAGAATCATACTAAGTAGTTAATAGTTGATAGTTAATAGTCAATAAACCATATGAACTCTCTGCTAAAATATTTTCTTACCAGTAACCCTTTACTCTTAACTATAAACCAAACGTAATGCCCTCCGATCCCGCTGAGCGGGACCGCAACGTATTACTTTACAACGTGCCAGACTCCACCAACTCCATCTCCTGTCATATCACCTGGTTTTTTATCACCAACGTAATAATAAAGAGGCATACCTTTATAGGTATATTGCATTGATCCGTCTGCTTTTTTCATTGTACCAAGATTTTCAGGAAGACTTGTTGGAACTTGTCCTGAAACCATAAATGGTGGCCAATTCAACAAACATTGACCTGTACAGCTGCTTGTATTTTTTGTGTCTTTATCAAATGTATATAACGTCATTCCCTTTGCATCTGTTAAGATGTTTGTTCCTTTTGCCATCATGACAATATTTGCAGCCATCATTGCCTGTTGCGCTTTCATAAGATTTTCATTTGCCATCTTTTTGGCATCATCCATTTGTTTTTGCACCATCATTTTGTAATCTTCCATTTTGACAGTTGCTCTTGATCTTTCAAACCAAAAACCAGCAAATGCTCCTACAAAAAGTGCAACGACGATTAAAATAACTGCTGTTGCTTTATTCATCTTATTTCACCTCCTTTTCCTTACTCTCACAAAGCATAATCAAGAAAAAGGAGCGCGTCAAGTACAGTGTACATTTTATTGTCCTAATTTTTGCAGTTTGTCAACAATCTCGGGTACTGAAAGCATTCCTAGTTCAATATTTTGAGATTTTGCTACAATAATTCCTTGAATAATTTGTTTGGCTTTTAGCGCATCTTTCTTTTTTAAATTACCTACAGAAACATATTCTCCGTTGCTTCTTTTAATTATCAATCGGGCCAAAAATCCTGCATATGTTACTTCAACATGTGAAATATCTGAAATTAATACAGAATGTATCGCCTCTGAGGAAAAAAATTCTCTTTGCCGCTTTGTTACTTTTAACTGGTCAATAGTAAATTCATCAGGAAATAGATCAAATGGAAAAAGAGATTTGCATCTAAAAAGAACTCGCGCAGACTTTTCTGCTATGACATTTGCTTGTTCTTGTTGAATTATTTTTTTTACATCGCCCGTTGACTTAGTATTTTGGTTGGATTGTGAATCTTCTGCCACTTTTCTTTCTACCTCAGTCTTTTGTCCTTCAGTAAATGGATTCCACTGAGATATATCACGAAAACTTCTTGTCTGACTCTTTTTATCGCTGAATTCTTGTTGTACTTTTGCAATAGAACTTTGATTCGAACTAGAATTTTGCTTATTTTCTTGATTTGGAGGAGCAGACTCTTCTATTTGTGTCTTTTGAGATTGTTCTGGTAAGGTTCTTCTATCCCGTGTCATAACATCTTAAGTGTCGTAAAGAAATATAAAAATTTCGTATGAGTAATTAACCATGCATTGGAGGAGTAATATGTAATTTTTTTAGAGAATAATCCAAAAGCTCTTTCATATCATCTCTTCTATCTTCACTTCCCAAAACAATTCCAATAATCTTGTGACCCCCGTAGTCTAAATAAGTAACAAGGCACAGCCCGGCTTCTGGAGTATATCCTGTTTTGACTCCTTTTACTCCTGGATATGTCGTTAGTAAATTTGTTTCATTTGAAAGATCATATTCCTTGTGTGTTTGTGTTTGGGAAAGTGTAATCTCGTCGGTTGCAACAATCGTCCTGAAATCACTAAATGTGGTAAGCGCATAACGAGTAAGAGTAAGTAAATCGTATGCTGTTGTAAATTGATTTCCATCTCCTTCAAGTCCTGTTGGGTTGGTAAAGTGAGTATTAGTTAATCCAAGGGCTTTTGCCTTATTATTCATTGCAGAAATAAATGCATCTCTTCCTCCGGAAAAATTTTCAGCAAGCACTTCTGCTGCATCATTACCAGAATGCAAAATAAGACCGAACAATAATTCCTTTTCAGAAAGAACCTCTCCTTCTGTAAGTCCCATGCTATCTTCACCAACTAATGCATCTTTTGTAACAATGTATGCATCATCTTTTTTAGGATGCTCTAGTGCTATTACTGCTGTCATAATTTTTGTAAGCGATGCCATAGGAAGCTTTGCATCTGGACTCATTTCAAAAAGTGTAGTATTTGTTGTAAGATCGTATGACAGAGCGCTTTTCGCAGTGATCGAAAGTTGTTGTCCCAAAGCAAAAGCAAACATATTTTTAACAGGTGTCCATATATCAAGTGTTGTTACTTCGTTATTAAATGTCCGAGCTAAAAAAGAGGGAAGTGGAGAAAGAATTTGTCCTGAAGTTGAGGAAAAAAGTGGAAAGACAGTCCAAGAGATAATTCCACCAAGAATCATGAGTATAAGAAGTATCCATACGTACATTCTCGACATTTTTTAATCATACAAAGAGAGCATCAGCTTGACAAGTGTTAGCAATTAACATTGTTAGACTGCTAAAATTATCGCATTTTTTTCTACTCCTGCTTTTGTGACTCACATTTTGTACTCAAGGACATATTTTGGTAAAATAAAGAAATGTTAGTTGACGAAGTAACAATTACAGTAAAAGCAGGCAATGGTGGAAATGGTGTTGCAACATTTAGAAGAAACGCACAAACTGCAAAAGGAGGCCCTGACGGTGGCAACGGCGGGAATGGGGGAAGTGTTTATGTTGAAGGAGTGGATGATATTTCTGCACTTGCGCAGTTTCAATTCAAAAAAAGAATTCTTGCCGAAAATGGCGTAAATGGGGGGAAACAAAATAAGTATGGAAGAAATGGAGAAGATACAACTATTGTTGTTCCACTTGGTACATCAATTACTGATGTTACGACAGGAGAACATGTCGAGATAGAATACCAACATACTCCAATCCTTATTGCAAAAGGAGGGCAAGGGGGAAGAGGAAATAACGAATTTAAAACTGCCACAAATCAAACACCAACATTTGCTGAAAAAGGGCAACCAGGTGAAGAGAAAACACTACATATTGTCATGCACCTTATTGCAGACATTGGATTTATTGGTCTTCCAAATGCCGGGAAAAGTAGCCTTTTAAAGGCTCTAACAAATGCCAATCCAAAAATTGGCGCATACCCATTTACAACACTCGAACCAAATTTGGGAGTACTAGTAACAACAGCAGGAACAGATTTACAATCTGTTCTAAAACAGTTTGGACCGGATTCAAAATCCAATCCTACGAAGGATGAAGAGATTGCGACGATTTCCTCAAGCTCTCAAAATGACAAAGATGAAAAGAATATTATCCTCGCTGACATACCTGGACTTATTGAAGGCGCATCCAAAGGAAAAGGTCTTGGGACAAAATTTTTAAAGCATGTTGAGAAAACAAAAGTGCTTGTTCATTGCATTGACAGTTCTGATGAGAATATTGAAAAAACGTATGAGATTGTAAAAAGTGAGCTAAACGCTTTTAGTCAAGTGCTTGTTGAGAAAAAAGAAATACTACTGCTAACCAAAACTGATCTTATCTCAAAAGAACAGCTTAACGAAAAAATACAAGAAGCAAAAAAGCTTAACCAAGATGTATATTCTGTGTCGATTTATAATGAGGCTTCACTTTTTGAACTCCAAACTATCCTCCACAAA
>PPGL01000053.1 GCA_003173915.1 Candidatus Levyibacteriota bacterium
CCCCACAACAAAATAAAAAAAAGTGGTAATCGTTTTGTTCTATCCACTTTTCTTATCAAGAAAATAAAACTAATAAGTAAGAGCAAAAAAATACCATATCCAACGAGAGAATTCTTTGTATGAAAAAAAGAATCAGAGAAAAAATTTCCAAAAGACAAAGTGTTTTCTTGCAGGACAGAGTTTGATAATGTATTTTTATGATACAAACCTAAAAATCCCAAAATTCGATAGGGAATCCATAAAAGAAGATTTCTTGACATAACAAATCCATGCAAGCCGTCGTATAAAAAAAATGGAGAAAGAGGAATAAAAAATCCAATACAAAGTTTTAAATAATCTTTTTTACTGATTGAAACTTTATTTGCAAGAAACATAGTGATGACAAATGGTACAAGCATAAGAGGAGTATAGTGAAAGTTAAGCATAATTGCTAAAAGTAACCCGAGTAAGAAAAACGCTTTACTTTGTTTGGTTATAATTTTAAAAAGAATATATAAAAATGGATAAATAACAAATGGAATAAGGGTAAAAAATCGAGAGTTTTTTGCAAAATCGAGAAATAATGGAGAGATTGCAATAAGATAGCTTGAAATAAGTGCGGTTTTGGTGTTAAATATTTTTTTTATTGTAAAGTAATTGGCAATAATAACAGCGCAAGAAAAAAATGTTCCAAAATAAGTATACGATAATGGATTAAATTGTGACAAAATAAGATACGGTCCATATAACCAATAAAAAAGAGGACCGAAGAATAACCACGGATGAGACGTTGGAGGGCCAATAAGAGGAATTGTTTTACTTGCATAGTAATTTTTGAGTGAAAGTAAATTATCTCCAATTTCTCCATCAAAATAAAAGTTATCATTTTTATGAAAATAGCGAAGAAATATACCAAGAAATAAAATTCCCAAAAAAAACACATCAGACATTTTTAGCCTTAGAAGAAATTCAATCAGACTACCGACTAAAAATCCATAGTACTTTTTAAAATAGTAGTATCTACTTTGCATAAAAATATCCGAAGTATTTTTAGTACTTTTTTCCATACTTTTTCCAATTGCATGAAATATTTGTGTTTGAGGAGTTATATAAATTTCATATTGCTCTTTTGCAATTTTTTGACCGAGATCGTCTTCTTCAAAATATAAGAAAAGTTTTTCATCAAATCCACCAATTTCTTCAAAAAGTTTTTTTCGTATCATAAATGCAGTACCAGGAGCAGCGTCAACCTTTTGGAGTGTTTTTTTATTCCAATTTTTTAACCAAAATTTTCTGGAAATAGGATTATTGGGAAAAAATTTATTAATGAAAGAATGTGCAAAAAAGGCTGTTATTGGTGTGAGTTTTCCCGTTCCTTGGAGTGGGAAAGGAGTTGCCTTTGCATCAACAAGGAGAGGGGCAATAATTCCTGTTTTTTTATGGTGTTGTAAAAAAGTGTGGAGAGTTTTTATAGTATTCGGACTAACTGTTGTGTCGGGGTTTAAGAAAAATAAATATTCTCCCTTTGCTTTCCTAACTCCCAAATTATTGCCAGCTCCAAATCCAATGTTACCCGGGCTTTTAATATATTGTATGTTAGGAAAACGCTTTTTTAAAGGTTTTTGCAGTGTGTTTTCTTCATCATTATCAACGACAATAATTTCATATGGAGTGTCTGGTAATGTTTTTCTAAGCGATGCAAGACAGGAAAAAAGCTCTTTTTCAACGTGGTAGTTAACGATAATAACTGAGACTAAAACTTGTTTGGTTGCCATGATTTCAAAATATTTTCAAGTTGCTTGGCACTTTTCTGCCATGTCCATGATTGTACAACAACTTGCCGTGCTTGTACACCGAATTGCTTCGCGTCTTTGGGATGGGAAAGAAGCCATGAAATTTTATTTGCTAGGATAACTGGATTTCTTTCAATCAGAAAGCCAGTTTGACCGTCTTTAACTGTTTCTCTATATCCACCTTCATTTATCGCTATTACAGGAGTGCCACAAGACATTGCTTCAATTGGTACAAGTCCAAAGGGTTCGTTGTAAGCCGTGCACACGATCATTTTTGCTCTTCTGTAGAGACTACGTATTTCTTCGTCATTTACCCAGTTTTCTTCACCAAAAAGTGCTACTGTTTTTATATTTTTGTTTAGTTTGGAAAGTGCTGTGTGTACTATTTTATATCCATCAAGTGGTTGCTTTGAGCCAATGTATAATACATCAATATCTTTTTTTATTCTTTCATCAGGAGTAAAAAACATATGATCAACTCCAAGATAGCAAAGAGTGCTTTCTCGCCCATAAGTTTTTTTAATTTGATCCTTGGCAAATAATGAATTGGCAATAATATACGTTGCTGCTGCGAAGTTTTGTCTGTCCAAATATTTTCGTACAAATCGATTTGTTCGTTCATAAATATTATCAAGTATATTTAATCCTTCTGGAATACCTAAAATATCTTCATATATCATTCGATAATGCGGATCGTGACAGTAGAAAGCAGAGGGAGTCTGTAAAAATCGCAAAATAAACGGAGTCTCTAAAAATTGAGAAGCATTTGTAAAAACAATATCATACCTCTTCTCATCAATTTTCTGTGCAATTTGTTTGTGAAGTTTGGCAAGAGCATAAAGTTCGGCTGTATCTTTATATGCTCTTGTTTTCCAATCGTTTCCTTTCCATACCTTTGCCCGAAATGGAAACATGAAAGTATTCGAATAATTTTGTTTCTCATCATTTCCAATAACTTGTGTAGTAAAAAGATCAATAGTATGAATACTCTTTAAAAGCGAGGCAAACATATTCGTTGCGCGTCGTGCACCACCTGTTGGGAGTTCATGGAAAAATGCGATTTTCATTATTGTATTAGTTTTTTTAGAAATACAAAAGCAATGGGATAAATAGCAATAAAGCTTACCAATGAAGCGAATGCTGCTCCTGAAATTCCAGCGTATTTTGTTAGGGGCAATATAATAATAGCGAGTGTTATTGTTCTTACTGTAACAAGCTTTGTTGTCATATCAAGTCTTCCATATCCTAAGAAAAATGCTGTTATGATAGCCATGACAGACGCAATGACTCCTAGAATTGCAAAACTTCTAAAGGAAGTTGTTGCGACAGTCCACGTAGATCCTAGTATTGAAAGTAGTTGATAGGCAAAAACTATCATAAATAATGCAATTGCACCAAGACTTGCAACTACAATAAGTAATATTTTTTTGAGAGCCTGTTTTGCGCGGTTTTTATCATGCCGTAGTTTTGCAAATACAGGAAAAGTTACTTTTGAAATGATGTCTCCAATATCGGATAACAATCGAAATGAAAATTTTTGTATGGTTTGGTATATTCCTAGGCTTGCTGTTCCGAGTATTCTTCCAACAACAATTGTATCTAGTTGTGACGAAATATAAGAAACAATACTATTTACAATGACCCATTGACTAAATGACCGAATTTCTTTTGCTACTAAGGAATTAAAATGTAATCTGGGAAGAGGTTTTGCAACAAAAAACGATAGAGATGTGTCTCCAATGACTGATAACAATAAAGAAAAAATAAGCACTAGTGGATTTCGAATAAAAGGGAGTAAAAAAATTGCCACAAGAGCATCAATAGCAGGAGCAGCTGTTCTATAAAAAAATTCTTTATGAAAGGTAAGATCCTTTTGAAATTTAGCAACAGAAGGATTTAAGAATCCTTTTACTGCAGGAATTAATGAAGCCCACAAAAGCAGAGGAAGTGCTGATTGCTGTTTGAAAAAAATTGCCGTTGGGTAAGAAATAAGTACCAATGTAATAGTTACTGCAAGTCCTCGCATAATAGTCATCACCCATGCAGTATCAACAAATGTGTCAATGGCGTCTTTATGTTGGATAAGAAAGGTTCCGATGCCAAAATCACTTATGGTTTCAAGAAATCCAACTGCAAGCGTTGCAATTCCAAATAGTCCTATTTGATAGGGAGACAAAAATTTTACCATGACAAGCAGTTTAATAAATGCTAAGCCTCGAATTGCAAACTGCAATGCTCCCATCCAGCTAATGCCTTTGAATACAACTTTTGAATATCCCATCGTGATGTGATTATATCATTCCTTGGCTTTTTTATTTGCTGGGTTATACGATATTATCGTTAATTGAAATTAAGAAGCATTGGTTTTGCACGAGAGCCTTGCATACAATGGGAGCATTTTCAGGATTATCGTTTGTTCCATACCACAGAGCAGGAGATTACGAGTATGTTGTTAATTACTTTGCAACTATTAGAGAAGAAATAGATGAAGCCCAAATAAAGAAAATCTATACATGAGTTTACAATGTATATGCAGAAAACCGCACTAGTTCACGTCTATAAAAAAACTAAATTTTTTCGTAAATAGATACATCTGTAGGAGAAGAAATATTTCCAAAATAAAAATCAACCAAAGATTGAAAATGTTCTAAGAAAATCATATTTGGTGTAAACTCTTTGATTAATTGAAAATGTTCTTTTTTTAGTTTTTCTATAATATCTTTTTCATCATTTTTTTTGTATACATTTTCAGCAACAATTGCATTAGTTAATACTACAACAGGAGGAAGTTTCGATGTATTTTTATCAACTATGGTATACGTATAGTTCGTTTTTAGTGGAATTTTATAAATTTGTGAATAATATTCTTTTACAATAATATCTGGAAGATTTTCAAAAATAGGAACATCAGTGAGTCCAATAGTTGTACCATGTGGAATATTCTGGAAAATCCATTCAGAGGATAGACGTTGTGGGTCTGGTAAAAGTCGGGTTGAAATCCATGCACCAGTTTCGAAAAATTGTAATGTGCAAACTATACATAGCAAAACGATAGATAATCTTTTCAATAATTTCCCTTTTGTTAGAAGATAAGAAAATGCATTCGATGTGAGAAGCACAAAAAAAGGAAGAAGCACTAACAAGCGATTTCTATTTCCTGATAATTTTAATGAAAGTACGCTGAGAAAAAAGACCAATAGAGATATTAACAAAAATAAAATTTTCTTATTAAGTGCTTTTTTTCTAAAAATCTTATATGTTTCTAGAATAAAACAAAAGGTTGTTCCAAAGACAAATGTAGGAAAAAGAAGAGTTCCAAAATCAATTGGATATATTTTTCTGAAAAGAAAAGAAAGATAATATTCGTGAATATTGTAATTTGATGTTTCATTAGGACCAGAAACTAAATTAGCATGTAGCCATTCACTATAATTTCCAAGTCCAAGAATCAAATCTGGAATGCCAAAAATACAAAATGTAACTATAAATGCTAGAGTTCCAAGAAAAACAAAATACAATTTTGATCTCCAATTTGGAGTAAATAAGAAAAACGCAATAATATATGTTCCAAACAATGGAATCGCACTAAGTTTTACTGCAAATGTTAACCCACTAACAAAACCCAGTACAAGAAAATTTTTTAAGGATGGAAACGTTGCATATCTGAATGTACAAAGTATAGAAAACACAATCCAAAAAACAAGTGATATATCATATTTATAGTATCCACTGAGTACCAAAAATACAGGAGAAAGAACAAAAAATAGTCCAGTAACAAATGGTTTTGCATTAAAATATTTTTTTGCAATATACATAATAAGCACAATTGATCCAAGTCCCCAAAGAAAAGTATTAATTCGAAGAATTTCAAACATTCGATGCTGCTCAGAAATAAAAAGTAGAGAGTTTTTAATAATAAAAGGATTTACAATATGAAGAAGAATAAAAGGAATTAAATATACGCCGCCAAGAAAATAGAATAAAATTGCTCCATGAGACGCTCCTGATATATTCGGAGATCCATGCTTAAATATTGCACGGATCGATTGTGCCTGTGCCCACTCGTCCATATGATAATTAAAGGGATGATTATTATTGGGAATTCCCCATTGAATTCCTGATAAAACTACCAAAGAATATGCGATAAGAATTACAATCAACCAAATATTACGTTGTATAAAAGCTTTTATTTTAAGACTCTCAAAAAAACCGATTGAAGTCCCCAGTATGACTGCAACATCAGAAATCAATTGAAGTAATGGTAGCCAAATCATCGCAGCAATATGGCGTACGTATTTATAGTTTTTAGTAATAGCCCATACTAGATATAATAAAAATAGTGCAGCTAAGGATAGTTGGAGTTTGGTTATATGGTATGAAAGCGCAGCAAATATAGCAAAAAACCCCAAAATAGACCGCGCAAAAAGAATCGGAGTTGATTTTCTAAAAAAGTGAGCTTTGCCATCTCCTTTTGCATAAGAAAAGAATTGTTTTGCAGCTTCCCATAGATTTTTTCTTTGCGGCCAAAATACAAAAGCGGATTGTTGAAAGAAAAATGTGGCTCCAGATTGTTGGAGTTTTTTATCAAATATCAAATCTTCGCATGTGTTCAACTGCTCTGGGTATCCACCTGCTTTCACCCAGGCCGATTTTCGAAACGCAATAGAACGAGATGATGGGAGAAATTTTTTAGGATTTACTTTATCCGGCATCATACACGTATACGCTGCCAGAGATTTTTGGAATACATTATTGATTTTTGGATAGTAAAAGCCAGAAACAACATCTACTTCTTTTGACATAAAGGGTTTGATAATCTCTTCCATCCATTTTTTATCTAAAATACAGTCTGCGTCAGAACACGCAATAATTGAATAAGAAGCATGTTTGATTGCTATATTTCTTCCAACTGATCTATTTCCTTTCTGCGTTATTACTTTTAACACAATTTTTTTCTTTTCAATTTGCGAGCGGAGTTTTTCGACGATGGGTAGTGTTTTATCAGTCGATTTAGCATCAACGATAACTAT
>PPGL01000100.1 GCA_003173915.1 Candidatus Levyibacteriota bacterium
ATTTATATCACCTGTTTCCACAAGACTTCTTGCCTCTCGTAGCATTCTATCTACATTAGCCAAAAGTCCTTCTCTAATTACGTCATTAAGACCGCTTTGACGCTCAACAACATTTTCCCTATCACTATGGTCTTCAATTAAAAGTTGACTTAACTTTCCTCTTTGAGTTTCGTTTAGGCCCTCAGAAAGAGTTTTGAATGCTTCTTGTCGTGGATCTGCTACTTGCTCTGCATGAGACGCATCTGGGGTTTGTACTTCTTGTGTTGGTTTATGACGCCAGACTATATCAGCAAGGGCGTTCATAACTTGATTATTAGGGTTTTTTCTCATTGCATCTGCTAGCTTAATTCGTGCCTTATCAATGAGATTAGGTTGTCGTTCTGCTGGTTGAGGACCTGGTCTAGGTGCTACTTCGTTCATTACCATATAATTCATAGTATACATGAATACTTTGCCATGTCAATAATTTCTTCTTGTGAATTTGTAATTATAGACATATACTTTATTTGCAAAAAGCTACAATGCATAAATTGTTATGGTAACAACAAAATCTTTTTGGAATTTCTTGAATGCTACAACACAAACATCTTGGTTTAGGGCATTATCCATTGGGCTTGGGCTTGTTGGTATTGGAGTTGCTATTGCACTTGTTGGTTTTCTTCTTGTTCACGGGAGATAGCTACTGGCAGGATTGTCTTGAGCTATCAAGCTGACTGCTTTTTATAATAACGCTAAATTGCATACTTTTTGCTTTATCGCATACATCTGTTGTTGTGCCATTGTCTGTATACTCTGCGTCAAAGACAGGTTTGCCAAAGAGAATAAATTGATTAAAATCACTACAAGTCCCTTGATTAATGCATGCATCGAGAATTGCAAAATCAAAATACCCAAGTAAATCATTTACTTGATCGTTGTCGTTATGTAGTCCAATCTGAAGACCTCGTGCATGAGCCTGTCCGGCAAGCCATCTGTTGTATGCAATTTGATCGTCTGCTGTAAAAGAAAATCCCGTGTTTCTTGCATATCCATCAATACTATCAGGGTCTACTCCATCAAATCCTTTTTGTTTGCAGGTATCAAGGCGTTTTTCCATAATACTGGCAATTGCATCTGCATTGCTAATATCGAGCCACTTATTATCTGATCCATCAACAGTACTTCCTATTGCATCGCTTGGGAAATTGGCACTGTCACTTCGTCTTGGTTCCCACATGCCAGCATTTATATAGCAAATTACCTTTGCTCCTTTTGCATGAAGGGCTGCGACTGTTGAGGCATCAGTATTTTCGTAGTCAACATCGTACATGTTTGCAGGAATTGTTGTATCAATTGTTCCGGTCAGTTGCCATTGCCACGGCTTGCCAATAAGACTTTCAGTTTTAGCAGAAACAGTTGGTGTACCTGTTGGAACACTTGTTTGTTGTTGTGGAGTTTGTATTTGTAGTAGTGCGCTTGGTTGTATAAACGAGCTAGGTGTTGTGATTTTTCCAACACCGCCGATAAAGAAAGGAGAAGCAACAGCTTGTCTTACTGTATCTAAAACTTCTGGTGAAGAATCAATTCGTGAATTTGCTTCGTTGCCGTTTGCTTCTTGCCACTGCGCATGCCAAAGACTTATCGCTTTAATATTTGGATACCTATTATTTTGTAGTGCAGTAAATGTTCGCTTTAGCCAAATTGCTTTATTTCCTTTGTCAGGATTTTCTACAACTCCTGTTTCTACCACGGCAAAAGGTTTTTGTGGAAATGCTTTTAGCAGTTGTGGATATGCTTTATCCAATTTATCTGTAAACGATTGCCATGTATCATCTGTACTGAGTGCACCGTAAACGCTGAGTCCTATCCAGTCGATGTAATCATTCCCCGGATAATATGCTGCATAAGAATTCCACGATGTGTCAGGAGAAGATGGAATTGTAATATGGTAGACCCAAGTAATATTTTCCACTCCTTGTGTACGAAAAAGTTGAATAATGTGTCTATACGCAGCAATAAATTGTTGTGGTCCATTTTTTGCGCCACCCGTATAGGTGCCATTCCAGGGTTCCCAATCTCCGTTCACTTCCGGTCCAAATTCAACCATCAAAGGTTTTGCGTACGATTTTGCATCTTTTGCCCATTGTTTTAAAAATGAATCAAAGTCTCCTTTTGCAATGCGTTTCATCGTAAGAATTGGCTCACTTGTTGTTTCATAAAGCATACTTCGTGGCATAAGTCTGATAAAAGGAACACTGCCGTTTTTATCAATAGTAGTAACTGCTTCTTTAGGAAATGCGATTCCGTTATACCAATTGTTGGAAAAATATACCCAGAATGGTTTTTTTTGTGCAAGCGTTGCGAAGTCGTCAATTTTTCTAACTGTTACATCGTCTTCTGCATCACCTAAGTCTGGATAGGCAGAAAAATATATCCCTTTTTTTGGTGGAAGAATTTTTACACTTTTTATGTTTGCTATTGTAAACGCTGCTTTGTTTTTTGTTTGGTTTAGATACAGTAACTTCGCCAAAAGAACTTCCCCAAGAATACATAGAAAAATTCCTAGGAAAAAAATTATTATCAAATATCGTCTTTTTAGAATGGACGCAAAAAGCATGAGTCTATGATGTTTTCTGGGCTTTTTCGAGCTGAAAGAGAAATCAATTGGTAATGCTTCGTCAAGTTCTGTAGTAAGAGGTTCTTGCACGCTCTCTTTATTGATTGGATCCATGACTTTATCATAGGCAGGATTTTTCTGTAAGGTCAATAGGAGTACAATTTTGGTATTTGAAAATTTATGTTTTGGAGCATATAATTAAGATTGTCCGAGGGGTAATTTTCAGGGAAATTGTCTCTCGGATTTTTTTGTGATAATTTTCCCGAAAGCAGATCGTATTTTTTTTGAGTAGAACAATGGTAATGCCAAAATAGTTAAGAAAGACAGAATGTTCCCTATTTTGCGACTTGGCGTATCCTCAAATATAATTGTTATATTATGTTGTCCCTTCGGAAGCATGGCATCCATAAAAGCATACTCATTGGAATAAGAAAACGGAATAGGTTTGGTATCTAAATACATATTCCATCCAGGAAAATAGTGAATGAAAAACCTGACAGTAGCATCCGATTTCCCATAAAATACGTAATTTTTTTCTATAGAACTTGTTTTCGTTTGTGATATATTTCCCTCACCTTTTAAAATTTTCACTTCACTTGTTGGTACGGCTTGTGGTTGTGGAATTTTTTTCATGACTTTTGGAAAAAATGTTTGTTGTGGTGAATAATAACTTGATTGAAATTGCGGATCATTTACCAAATACTCTTTGGTATTAAACTGATTGGTATCAGTTACTTTCGCTTGAAGATATGGAACATACCAATAAAAAATTCCATACATAATAATGCCATATGCAATATAAGCTGCAGTTTTGTTCAAGGAATGTACAACGTATCCTCCAAGAACAGACGAAACAAATATACTCAGTGCTAGAAATCTCCACGGAAATTCAACAAATCGAAGATATGGAATATTGTCCCACAACGGTCGCGAAAAAGATGTTGTCATAAAAAGAGACAAAATTAAAAAAACTACACAGATTCCGGCAAAGATAGCACTTTGTTGCTGCTCTTTCTTTTTTGAAAAAAATAGTGCCCAGGTACTTGTTCCAATAGCACAAAATACCAGTACCCAATGGACAATTCCTAATTGCAACGATAGCTTGTCATTACATCCTGCAACAGATAATCCATATCCCCACGTGGGTTCAAATAGTTGTGGAATACACACAAAGTGATTATGAAAATCAAATAATTTGTCTGTGTAGGTAAGTTCCATATGGACAAATTTCTGCTCGGTAATCACTGGAATAATAAAAAAGGAAATTAATAAAAGGCCGACAAGAAACGACAAAAAAGGTTTCCACACAAAATTCTTTTTTTTCTGTTCGTATGCAAGAAAACAAATATACACAAGAATTAGTGGTGCAAACATGACAAATGTTTCAGGATGAGAAAGTGCTGATGCGGCGATAAAAAATGAGTTCAATAAAAGATATATTTGCCTATGCGTTTTTGCAAAGCGAGTTTGACACCAGAAAATCCACGGGAAAATTGCGAGTGCAGTAAATTCTGGAAATGCTGCACGCACATAAATATCAACAATATGATACGGAGCAAAAATAAATAATAGTCCACTTGTTAGCCCTCCCAAAAATCCAAATCGTTCTTTTACAAATAAAAACATTCCAACACCTGATGCAATCCATAAAAAAAGAAGTCCAATATTCAATCCGGCACTATAAGAAAATCCGACAAGTTTGAGAATCAACATGAAGTAATAAAATCCTGGTTGATAAAAATTAAACACAGGAACATTACTTCCCGGGAAAATCCAATCAATAACGCGAACCGGAAATTGTCCGTCCAAAAAAGCATCAATAAATTTATGTATATAAATAGTATGAAGCAATGTATCATGCCCAAGAAACAGTCCATTTTGTAAAAAAGGAGGAATAAGAAAAAGTAGCAGACACAAAGAGACGACAACAAGAATCGATTTCCAAGGAATGGTGATATGGTCGTTCATACACTCATGGTAGCGTTTTTTTTATTATTTTCCTAGGAGTTTTGTTTTATAGAATATTCGCTCTTTAATAATTGTATTTCTTGTTGCAATTTATCAAAGATTGTTTGCTTTTTACACACACGCTGTAACTCTGTTATATCTTGGTTTGTTGGAGATAGACTGGTGTTAGTTTGCGCAAACATAATGGCATTTGGATTTGTTACATGTTGCATCCCAAGTGCGTGTCCCATTTCATGTGCCAGCGTGTGGACGAATTCGTCATGTCCATGATTGTAATAGATAGTAATTTTAGGAGGCATATTTGGGTCATACAGTCCTTCTTCTGGCTTGTATTGTGTTACGTTATCAAGGGAATCTACTGTTTGATTGAGTTGTCCCACCTGTCCATTATATGAATCTGTTGCACGATTGAGAGACTGTGCCATTTGGTTGAGATCTGCTGCTTCTTGCTTTAAATCTTGTTGCTCTGCAATAAGCTTATCATACACATCTTTTGGTGCTCCTCCTCTACTGTTCCAATAGGCAATTTGACTATTAAGATCTGCCATTCGTGTTTGAAAATCATGCGCTTTAT
>PPGL01000086.1 GCA_003173915.1 Candidatus Levyibacteriota bacterium
AAACAGAGACCAAAAGGAAAATAAAAATTATTTATTGTAGGCTTTGTAAAAATCCATTGTTGATCGATAATAAGATTTATAGGGAAAAAGAATGTTTTTATATAATAGATATATTCTTGTGGCATCATAAGAAGTCTGTTTAAAAAAGGCAGGTTAGAAATAGGAACATCCCCTATTCTAGAAAAAAGCATGCCAGCAAGAAATATTCTAAAAAAAAGATAGAAAGCAAAAGAGATTATAGAAACAATTCCAATGTTTATGAATCTTCTTTTCTCAAACATAAACGTATATGCAAACGCAAGTAATATGAAAAAGATACCTAATTCTTTTGAAAGAAGAGATAGAAAAAATAAGAAACTCAAAATAATTTGGTCTAAAATTGACCATCTTTTACACATAAGAAGAAAAAAAGCCAATAGTCCAAAAAATACATATAATGGATTATCAGCAACTCCAATATATGAGACTGCTTCTACCTGTATAGGGTGAATAAGAAAAATGAGTGATAAAAAAAATGACAATTTTTGTGAAAAAAAACGCTTAAAGATTGCAAATACTAATAAAGCATTTCCTATGTGTAATCCTACTTGAGTAACATGATAAAAAAATGTTTGCCCACCAAAAAGAGTATACAATGTTGCTAAATAAAGAATAACTAACGGACGATAATACCCTGATCCAGAGATAATATTATGACCAAAATATGAAAAAAAATTATGAATATCAAAAAGATTGCTATCTTGGAAAAAAATTTTATCGTCCCAAACAAATTTCCCAAAAAAACTATTTAAAAAAACAACAAGCCCAACAAAAACAAGAATAAGTGGATACTTTCTTTTTGCAAGAAGTTCCCAGGGATTTGCTTCCATACAATTATTTTAACAAGATCTGTATCTTCCTACTAGCTATTTTTATTTGGAGATAAGACAGCTACACCATCTTTATCATAGAGATAAAAGAAATGACCATGCGTTAACTCGTACTGGAAAGTTTCCTCATTATCCTTAATCCAAAAAAAATAAGAAATATTATGCTGAATAAGTTTTGTTCGAAAATCATAAGAATTTGGGGCATCAAAAATTATTTTCAGCTGTACTTTTCTTTCTCCAATCGGCTGATTATGCGTATCCTGAATTCCGACTCCTGAAAGATAAGTATCATGATCCGTAAAGAATGCAACATACGGGGCACGCATATCCCAATGATTTTTTGGATGAGATTGTACCAATGTTCCTTTATTTCCATGCTCACGAATGTACATGAGAGCCGAAAGCTGTGCATTTGGCACGAAGTAAGAATCTACATTTGTTGTATATCGATAAAAACTAAACCCGTCTTCATAAATTGCACGAGGAATCGTAAGAAGTATAAAACATACAATAATGAGCATGCTAAAACGGGACTTACTCTCTATTATATCTTCAAGTACAAGAGCAGCAAAAATAGTTAGAGGAATTGTCGCAACCGAAAAGAAATTAAATACATTGAGCCCTCCAGACACCTGCAAAGTAAAAAGCCCAAGAATGTTAAAAACAATAATGCCAGGAATGAGAAATACCTTTACTTCCCAAGGCAAATTTCTTATATTCTTTGAGGGGAAAAATCCTAAAACACGAGTTCCGTAAATAATAATAAGTGAAAATAAAATTCCAATAATATTAAGGAAAAAAGTTGCAATAGGAATATTATGTGCCATAGATAACCGATACAACGTCCACCACTGAGTAAGATTCACTCCTCCAGCTCCAAGTAATAGTCGTACCCAATCAAGTGCAGAAAAATATAATCCTCCTGCAGATTTATTTGGAGGCAGAAAAATTGCTGCCTGAATAAGAAAAAATCCAATACCAATAAGAAGTAACACTCCTATTGTATACAGAGTATTTTTTGTATGTTTGGACAACAGTTTTTTTATAAATATGGATATAAAAAGCAAACTTATTCCAAGTGCGGTAAAAAGCCCGAAATAAATTTTAAATCCAATAAGACAGGCAAAAATAATCAGTGAAACAATAAGAGCATTTTTCCCCTTGTTTTGTAACCACTCTATACATACCATAAGTCCTCCAATAAAAAGCATCCTCGCCATTGCATGAGGCATATTAATAAATTGCAATGCTCCATTATCTATTGCAGGAGTACCAAACCCAAGATTTTTATGGATTAGAGAAAATATAAAAGGTGCATCTCCACTAAAATATATAAGAAATACACCAATAAGTCCTGCTGTATTTCCACCTTTTAATTGACGAATAACAAAATAAGTAAGAATACCTGTGAGAATAGCAATGAGAAGAGGAAAAAATCTAAAATACAAATGAGGGATAGACAACAACCAAATTCTTGAAATTTCTGAAACAACAAGGTCTGACCAGTAATGATAATTTGTAATAAGATCTCCACGTGCACCAGGTTCCATGGGAGGAAATGCATGAGTAATAGATTGGATATATGCAAGGTGCATTATTCCATCGGTTCCATTAATACTATAGAAATGAATTCCATCAGGAAGCTTAATGCCTGATCCTACAACAGGAATAAGTTGAACAATAACCCCCAAAAAAATAATAAAGAAAAGTTTTTTATTAAGTAATAGTAATTCATTCCAACATGTGGTAAAAAAGTTTTTCAAAACCTTCCAATGTATAGTGCCAAAGAAGATAAAAAAAAGAACATAGAGATACGTTAAAAATCGTATATGAAGATAACCCAAAATATATCCTTGTATTCCCCACAGCACAATTCCGGAAACTAAAGCAGATAAAAAAAGCGACAAAGAAGATTTTTTGAATACACCGCGCAAAGAGAAAAATCCTGGTAGAAAAAAAGACACAAAACTGGCAATAAGAAAAAGTGGGAATTGTAGTAATGCACTCCAAATTGAAAAAAGCCAAAACATATCACTTAACAGAATAAATATATACTGCCGGATCTCCTGAGTAAAAATCGAATTCTTTTACTAATGTGTCATTCTGTTTACTTGCTGTAACAAAAATATCACCAGACATCATTTGTTTTTCACAATTTCCAAAGTATCCATTATGTATGCTGTAACAGGACGTTTGCTTTCTATTTGATCCTCCTGTAGATAAATATTCCGAAGGACTAATTGGCGAATAAAATAGGTAAAAGATGTATGCTTGTTCTATACTATTATCAAAATAAATTTTTTTGCTAGCAAATTCAGGCTTTTGAATATAATTCACTGCTTGTTGATAACCATACTGCCAATATTTGTCATAATCAGTGTTTGTATGAAGAAAATACAAATTTATATACAGTACAAACATAAATACACAAATACATCCAATTAAAACATACAAAATATTCTTTAGTATTTTTTCCTTAACAAGACTTGCAAATTGGATAAATCCAAACGCTTCTAAAATCTGCCATATTGGTAGCATAATAAGCGCTCTTTCTGCATTTGGCGCTCCCGTAACAAGCGCTCCAGAAATAGGTGCAAGAAAAAACCACCATCCTAAGAGGAGAGAATTGGTTCTTTCATAGGTAAACAAAAAATATGCACCCATCAGAATAAATGGCAAAGAAACAAGATACAACAATCCAAAATCAGGAGCATGGTGCCTTGCTAAGTCTCCTTTTATAAATAGCCAATTTGGATCAAAATGAGAGAAATAATTTTCAAAGAATGTATCAACATATACCAAACGTCTGTTGTGTAGAATCGACATAATTTTATCTCCGCTTGCACTATCCTGCAGTGATTCTGCAAGAGGTGTTTTTAGAAGTGCTGTTTGATTGGAGGTAAATAATACACTCTCCCCACGAGCAGTTGTCCGACTATCAATAAGCCAAAGAGCATTAAAAAGAATAAAACACACACCAAGTGCAACAAATAACTTTTTGTGTTTGAGAAAATAATCTTTTGCAAAAAATACAAGTCCAACAACTAATAGTGGCGTAAAGAGTTTTTGTGCATGATAAGAATATGCACTGATTGCTAAGAATAGTGCGCTTACAAAAAAATACCAAGGCTTTTGTGATCGAAATCCTCGAAGAAACAACCATACACCCACGACAACAAAAAATAAACCTAATACAGACTCAAAAGCAACACGCGAAAATTGAATATGCCATGGAGAAGTTGCAAAAAATAACATAGATAAAAATGCAGCTGTTTGCGCGTACCGTTTTTTAGAAAACAATTCGTAAACAAGAAGAAAAACAAACGGAATAGTAAGTGTTCCAAAAAAAGCAGATGGAAAACGAACAGAAAATGCGTTTAGCCCAAATAATTTGATTGGTAAAAGTTCAGAATAAACATATACTGGTTGCTTATAATCTCCAAATGCTTTAAATGAAAGCGGATATATCAGTCCATATTCATCTTTTCCTGTAATAAGAATTGAATACGCGTTGTATCCCCAGGAAACCTCATCCCAATCCATAGAATTTGGAATTTCTCCCAATTTATAGAAACGTAGTGTCACTCCAAGAAGCAAAATAAAAATAAATAAAACGATCGGTAAAAATTTTTTCATATTACTTATTGCTTGCAATCACAAATGCTGTATCTCCATCCAAGAAATTAATTTTTTTAATTACATGTACTCCTATCGGCATTTCTTTTGGAATTCCAATATATAATGCCTTTTTCATTGTATCCCCCGGTGTCCCAAAACCTGGTCCAAATCTATATTTTCCTATTCCCCACACATTGTATAGTCCAAAAACATCTCGCGTCTCATTTTTGTCTTTCCAGTATTGTTGTGGTTCTATATTTCCATAAAACAACAAATAAATATACGCTCTTCCATAATAATTGGAAAAGTTAATAAGATCATAATTGTTTTGAAGTTTTTGCGCTTCCTGTACTGCCTGTTTGTATCCGTATTGAAACTGAAAAGAATTAAAATTAGGAAAATGTGCAAAATAATCGTGGACAAAAAGTATTATAGACAAGAAAGCCCATACTCCAAAAAATCCAATAAATATTCTTTGGAAAACTGGCTTTTTAATATATGCAAGAATACTTATAGCTCCAAGTGCTGCAAGAATATCGTAAACAGGAATAAACGTTTCTCCACGAAGCGCATGTGGGGTTTCTCGAGCAGTTGCCCCAGCAACCGGCGCAAGAAACAACCATACAAGAATAACAGCAGTAGTTTTGTTTCGCATTTTTATAAGCGTATACAATCCTGCAAGTATGAGAGGCAATTCAAACCAAAATAGCTCTCCGTTATCTTGCAATGAAAAACGAGGATTTACATCTCCTGTTCCAAATAAAAATTGTGGATTAAAGAAATCAAAATAATGCTGCATATATAAAAATCCATACATAATACGTCTATTATGCAAAATATTAGAAAGCTTACTATTATTTTCTTCCTGTCGCCATGCATTTGATTGCGTTACAACGGAAGGATCTGAGAAAATATTTACTTCTTGAAATCTTACACGACTAACGGGATTCTTGAGATACAGCATAAAAGGGACTAGTAAAATAATTCCAATAATAATACTTGCTACGACAGCAACCATTTTTTTCTTTTGTAAAAAGTCCTTCCAGAAAAAAAGAAAGAGAAAAATAACAAGAAGTGGAACAAAAACTCTTTGTGCATTAAATGCATAAAAAGATAATACAAAACTTATAACACTTGGAAGAAAAAACCAGATATTTTTTCTTTTGGCAAGAAAAAATAAATAAGCGCCGAGTATTGTAAAAAAGGTCGCAATATTTCCTTCATATGCAACTCTGGATAATTGAATATGCCAAGGAGAAATTGCGAGAAGTCCTGCAGCAAGAAGAGTAAGAACATCTCTTTTTTTATGTTTGAAAAAGAGTTCATATACTAATCCCCCCGCAAATAAAACAGTAAGTGTTCCAAAAAAAGCTGATGGAAAACGCACTGCAAAATTAGTTTTTCCAAAAATTGCCATTGCCAAAACATCTAGATAGATATACACAGGTGCCTTGTCATCTCCAAATGCTTCAAAATGTGTTATTGGCAAAAATTGATGATGTTCATCATAGCCTGTTTTTAAAATAGAATATGCATTATATCCTTGAGAAACTTCATCCCAATACAGGCTAGGAGGATTTGTCGCAAGTCCCCAAAATCGAAGTAAACCTGCAATAAGAAGAATTATAATAAAAAAGAGCTTCATTCTTTTCATATAACTATTTTACCTCTCCAACAACAAATACAAGTTCTCCGTTATGGTTGTAAATTCTTGTTAGTTCTCGAATATTTTTCTTTTGTTTTTGGTATTCAAAAGGATCTAAAGGTGATAGTGCAACAAGAATTCGTTTTCCTCCTGCCCATTTTCGTAAATTTACACTATCCAACTCGTACTGTCCTTTTTCCCAGATAGTTCCACCAAATTTATATTTATCAAATCCTAATTTTGAACCTGATTTTTGATATAGTCGTGGATCATATTTTTTGTAAAAAATTGCATAAATATATGGCTGCCAGTAATGTCCGCTTATTACTATTGTGTCATAATTTTTCTCACGAGGAATAACGTATTCTATAAGTTGTTTGTACCCATCACCATAATCGCGACTACTCACCCGTGCACTGGGTCCATAGTACAGATAAAGATAATACCCAAAACATACAACGAAAACCACTGAGAATATACCAATATAGATCCTTTGAACGGTTTTATTTTTTAACAAAGTGTATGTATACCATACACCTAAAGCAGAAAGAAGTTCTGGCATTGGTAAAATATTCAGACTTCTTAATGCATGTGGCGCAGGAACAGAAGTTGCTGCGGGAATTGGTGCGAGGAAAAACCACAATAGTACAATCCCTCGCATTTTTTTATTTACTTTCCACAGTGCAAACAATCCTAGGATCATTGCCGGAAGTTCCCAGTAATAAAGTTCTCCCATATCACGCGGCCCATGTCTCGCATTAATATCACCCTTAAGAATAAGAAAATACGGAGTGAAGTGGGAGAAATAATTCTTTACAAAAATATATGAGTATACCGCCCTTCTATTAAAAACTACTTTTGCCCAAAGAGCATTATGAAATTTTTCTTGAAGTAAAATTGCATGATACACTTCATTGAAAGAATTAGTTGGTATTCCTACATCATTGATTCGAGATACTCCCCCTTTAGAAAACATAACGGGAATAAATGGAGAAAGAATTGCAAAAAATACTATGGCTCCGACAATGAGATATTTTTTACTGACAAGAAGTTCTTTACGAAATATAAAAAATAATCCTACCAAAAGAAGTGGAACAAACAAATCAATACTTCTATACATATACATGCTAATACCAAACCCAAGCATAGAAAGGATAATTGCATAGAGTTTGTTTGTATTTATAAATTTGGTAAAAAATAATACTCCTAAGACAACAAAAAATAGTCCGACAGGAGCTTCAAACTCAGAGTGAGAAAATTGCAAATGCCAAGGAGAAATTGCAAAAAAGAAGGTAGTAAGAAGAGTTATTCCAATTGCAGCTGTTTGAGAAAAAAAACTTTTTTCTTTTTTCTTTTCTTTATTCCCTAAAGCAAAAAATTCTTTGACAAGAAAATATGAAAGCAAGACCGTAAGAGATCCAAAAAATGCAGAAGTAAACCTCACAGAAAATTCGTTGAGACCAAAAAGGGCAATTGGAATTGTCATAAGATAAATATTTCCAGGCATTTTATAATCATTGAACGAGCGGAAAAGAAGAGGCATAAAGGTTCCGTATTCATCTTTGCCAGTTAGTAAAACAGAGTACGCATTGTATCCATCTGCAACACCATCCCAATATAAAGAAACTGGAATCTCATTTAAGCGGTAGAATCGAAGAAATAATCCAAGAATAAAAACAAGAACAACAAGGCCCGTCAGAACAAATTTTTTATGACCGAGTATTTTCTTTTTTAGAAAGGCTATCATACTTAGTCAGTGAAACGATATTTTATTAATGTCCACAAAGCAATTGGTCCCTCTTTTGCGGCAACCAATTTTTTCCCTTCCTCATATCCTCGTGGTTCGGTTGTTATTGGAATTTCCAGAATCTTAAAGCCAAGTTTGAGTAATTTTGCAGTAATTTCTGGCTCAAAATCAAATCCTCGCGTCTTAAGAGTAATCTTATCCATAGCAACACGGGGAAAAAGTTTGTAACACGTTTCCATATCTGTAAGCCATTGCCCATACAGCAAGCTTGTTACAAGACTAAGAAATCTATTACCAAGAAAATGAAGGATAAAATACTTGGTTTCCATTTTACCTTTGTGAGGTATTTTGTCTAACCGAGTTCCATATACAACTTGTGCTTTTTTTGTAAGAACAGGAGGAAGAAGTTTTTTAATATATTCGGGATCGTATTCTAAATCTGCATCTTGGATAATAATATAATCTCCGTTAGCATTATCGATACCACACTTTACCGCAGCCCCTTTCCCCATATTTTTTTCGTTATTAATAAACAAAAAATTCTTTGGCCTTTTTGTTTTAATAAACGACTCAATTTTTGTCGCTGTTTTATCTTTAGAACCATCATTGACTACAATGATTTCTTTAGTAACATGATCAAATCTTACAGCAACAACTCTCTCAAGCACCTGAGATATTGTTTTCTCCTCATTGTAAACAGGCATGACAATTGAGAGTTTCATAGATTACCAAATCTTATATAAGGAATAATTTCCTCTCTCTGCAACTTTTTTAAATGAAGGCAATGTTTGCACGCATTTATCTGGACGTAGTAGTAAAAGATATGATGTTTGTACAGTTTTCATAATCTCTTTAACCTCGTTATTTGTGTTAGAAGAGCAAGTTGCAAGTTCAATGAGCACCCGATCAATAACTGCTTGCCTTCCAAGTTCTAGTGCCTGGATATGAGAAAAATCAGCAGCTTCAGGCTCATAAAACATTGGCCGTCCGGTTAGCGCCCCAAAAAGAGGAACTGCATATACATTTTCATAACCATTTACCGTATACACCCTGTTAGCAACCATTATATCATCTTTTGCAGCCACATTTTGACGGATATCAGAAGTTATAGAAATCAAATTTTGTGAAAAAACCTGAACCCTCCCTGGGTAATTTATTTCGATCGGAATGAATAGTGACGGTATGCTTGCAATAATAAGTACTCCTGACAATATACAAACCTTAACCACCGACGGTTTTGTAACAAGTGTTCGCAAGGAAAATGCTGTTGGAATAAGTAGAACAATCCATAAAAGCCAATAAAATTGCACAGTATTGAAAATGCCAACGCTTTGAATAAAAAGAATTGGAATAAAAAATCCAATCAAACTAAAAGTTATCCAAAATATGTGTTGAGGTGTATAAAAGGCTTTATGAAAAAGATTCTTGATTTTTACCAATAGCACTAATCGAATCCCAAGAGGTGGAATAAAGAAAGCAAGTATTGCAAGAACGTATAAGTAAACAATTCTTGGAACATTATGGTGCAATTCGTATACTTGCATTTTAAGCGGCCATTCAAAACTAGTAAAAAATCTATCGCTTTCCATAAAATGTCTAAATATAAGAAAAGGAGCAAAAATAAGCGTTCCAGCTCCAAGATTAAATGGAAGATAGATACTCGCTGAAATAAATCCAGCAAAAAGTAAAATAAAAAATGTATCTTTTTTCTTTTGTTTTAGAAAATCTATGATAGCAATAATTCCTACAGCAACATATGTCAGAATTGCTGTGTAAATTTTTATTCCCGGTAAAACGCCAAGAAGAAGGATTGGAATTATTTGTTGATACCTTTTAAGAGGAGTGAATAAAACAGAAAATAGAACAAAAACCACTGCCATTGAAAATAAAACAGATGGATCGACAATGTGCACCGCTGGTGCAACAATACCTGAATTATATAATGCATCTCCATTTCCAAACCAATGAAAAAGAAAATATTCTCCGCCCTGCGCAAAATAGAGTAAAAATAGAAAAACTTTCCGAGTTATGGAGTCCATTTTTAATGAATACGAAAGTGTAAGTCCAGAAAGTCCATAAAAAAACGCAGTAAAAATAGAGAAAAAGCGAAAATATAAATCATAGGTGCTAAACCCAAAAAAAACACCAAATTGAGAAAGCATTAAATCGTACAGAAAATGATATCCCCTAAGTACAACATGAGAAAGCCCCGGATATGTTGGAGGAAATTGAAACCGAAGATTTCCAATAAGAGCAGTATGAAATAATCCATCAATACCATTAATTCCTAAAAATGCCAACCCTGCATTCTTTTCAACACCTGATGTTGCCGTAACAGTAACAAGAGTAATAACTCCAGTGAGAAGAATAAGTGTTTCTAAAGAAAAAAAACGAGAAACAGAAATTTTTTTGGGACGATTTTTGTTGAAATACGTTACTTCAACCACAATGAAAGGCAGAATTAGTACTAAATAAAGAAAAGTCAGGTGCAACCAAGAAAGAAGATATGTTGAAAACATAAACATGGTAACACCCGTTGTAAGTGATAACGTAGCTGAGGATACTTTATTTGCAGATTTAATCCCAAGTATCCGAACAATAAATTGTCCAGGAAGGTACAACACGCAAAAAACTGCAATGGCAAATAAAATAAATTCAAGCAACATAGCCCTATTCTTCTATACGATGAATAACTTCTTTATCAGTTTTTACAAACATTTTCTGTAGTATTAATCGTTTTTGCATAACTCTTGAGAAATTTCCTAATGCTTCAAGAAATCCATATAAAAACGCCGTATCTTTATGCATAAGAGTTTTAACAATGTATGCCGGAATCCAAAAGACATGACTGACTATAAACATTGGGTCGGTAATATTGAGCCATACAAAAAAGAATTGGTTCCTATATGCAATTTTTCGTATGCGAAACGGCTTTTGAGATGTCTGTATTGCTCCTTTACTATGCTCGTGAACAACAATACTATTTGGCTCAAAAAGTACAGAATATCCCATTTTCTGCGCTCTGTATGAAATGTCTATGTCTTCCCAGTAAAAAGGATTGTACAGCTCATTAAGTCCTCCAATTTTGTCCCAAATGGATTTTCTAAATGCACTACTTCCTCCACTTACCCACAAGGTGTTAGTTTTTTCAACACTCCCAGCACGATGAACAAGAAATCCTCTTTTCCACTGTCCAATTCCTCTTCCTCGTAAAACAGTTTTTTCTCCTTCAATACTTTCATCCATGCAACCAACACCAAACACTTTTTCATCTTTAAAGTGAGGAAGAAGCTTGGTAAGAAATCCTTTATGAGGAATAACATCTGTATTTAAAAGAATTAAGATCTCCCCTGTTGCAACTTTTACTCCACTATTCACATTTCCCGAAAATCCCTTGTTAATACTATTCTTAACACATCGAATTGCAATATTTTTGTATTTATTTTGTTTAATAATGTTATCAATAACTTCTAAAGACTTGTCTTTCGAACCATCATCTGCAAGGATAACTTCAATTGTTCCATCTTTGTAAGAGGCTAACGCGTCAAGGACATGAGGAATATTTGCTGCAAGCAATGTTTCACCATTATAATTTGGAATAACAACACTGATATTCATAATCTAATTTTATCAAAACAAACTATCTTTAAATATAATAGTATGATTTCCTTGTGGAACAACAATTCCTCGAAAAGCAAAATCGGTAACTAAAATTTTTGTTTCTTTTCCGTCAACAAACGCATGCCACGTTGGATAGAATGCATCTGTTAAAACCAAAAATCCTTCTCCATTATTTTTCGTGTATAGAACAATCTGATTCGCAGTATATGAGATAAGAACAACGCTTCCAGAAGAATACGACGTTGGTGGAACTTGCTGTTCAACCACAGCATCTTTTGAAAAGTCAAATGCTGTATCAAACATTTGGGTGATCACTTGTTGCTTATTTGCTACTGAAAAAAGAGTATGTATAAAAAATGCTCGAGGTAAAACATTTTTATTTTCGTAGACTCTTGTCTCTCCTTCTTGCAAAACTTTTGTGAATTGTGGGCTGATAATATCTGTAAGACATAAAACATATTTTACGCCAAGAAGATTTATAAACGGACTTGTATACGTCTGAGGAGTAATAATTCTATTAAATCCAAATGGACTATCAATATCTGGTTTGTTGCGGATAAGAGCGGAAATAAATTCTCCATACCTTAAAAGATATAACGGATCATATCCATCAACAGACTGAATATGATACATTACAGAGAAATTGGGAGGTAGAATTTTCGGATCTGTTTCCATAACACGATTTATGCCGCTATGCTGTTGTAAATATTGCAACACTTTTGTTTGGGGATATAAATATTCTTTTGGTGTGAAAGGAAGAAATTTTTGTCCAAATCGAAATAAGTCAAACGTTGCAATAATAATTATTATAGTTGTAAAAAGTACTGTATAGTTTTTTTTAGACATTTTTTCTGTAAAATTCCATAAAATAAAAACCGTTACACTTATTGCAAAAATAATTGTTGGAAAAATAAGATTGTGTTTGGCAACGCTTATATTTTCTAGACTTACTGGAAAAGTAAATCTAAAAAAATATAAAACATACGCCCAGATACCTATAAAAATTGTACTTACGAAGATAATAGGTGGTAAAAGAAGTCTTTTGTTTTTTATTGCAGTATCAATTCCTAAAGCAGCCAATACCACCAATGAAAAATCTATAATTGCAATAAGTCTCGTTGGCTGAGCTGTAGAAAGAAATGGGATGTTGAGAATAAATGGTATTTTTGCAAGAGGAGTTGGAAGAGCAAAAAAGAAAGCAACAAATAAAAATCCTGTCCAAAAATATGTTTTTTTGTCTCTTCTTGAAAATATTGCAACGAGTGAAAAGATCAGTGGAATAATACCAATATATCCAACTAATTCTGCATAATTCCACACACCCCAATAATTAAGTGTTGTCGGGTTTCCAAAAAAATCTGGAACGAGAAATTGAACTAAATGTTGCCATGGAAGAAACCATCCAGTATTTTGAAAAGGCTGTACATCTACATCACGAGCAGATTGTAATATAAACTGTAGCGCTGGATACCACTGAAAAGATGTTACCGCATACATTGCTAGTCCAACAAAAAGAAATGGTGCATATATTTTTATATAGGAAGGAACAATTCCTTTTTGTTTTTTTGCTTTTTCGTATACTTTCAAAAATAAATATGTATTGGTAATAAGAAGAGCATAGAAGAGTGTTTGAATATGTCCCGCAAAAAATGCTGCAGTTTCTGCAAAGAAGAAAACGATGGTCCACCAAATATTCCATTTCTCAAGTAATTTATCCTTTGCTAAAAGAACCAATGGCACCCAAAGTAATACATGAAATAAGGTGTTCCACTCAGACCAAGAAACAGCAAATCCACAAAATGCAAAGGAGATTGCACCAAGCAAACACGAAGCAGTATGAAGCTTAAGGTTACGAAGATAAAAATACATAAACAGTGCTCCTAAAAGAGGCTGTAAAAATATAAGGAAGCTCCATGCAAAGGAAAATGGCAAAAGAAAAAATAATACATTAAGAGGATAAAGCGCTGCTGATTGAAAATTTGCTAATAGTGGAGACCCAGCAAATGTATAAGGATTCCATAAAGGGAACTGTAAATTTTTTTCTTCTTCGATAACAAGTTTTCTCCACGGATATTGTTGGCGAACAGGATCGGTAATGAGGAAATTTTTGAATGGAATTCCTCTTGGAAATGAGGTTGCATAAAAATCACGAAATGGATTATACAAACCAACAATAGTATCCGAGGGGACAGGAAGTTGCCCATTCAAAAAAAATGGTTTAAAAAATACTCCAACAAGAAGTACCAACAACACAACAGGCAACAACTTTCTCATGAAATGATTGTACCAATTTTTTTACAAAATGCGTCAAGGCTAAATTGAGAGACACTTTTTCGGGCATTTTCGGAAAGTTTTTTCATAAGTTTTGGATCATGAATAAGTTGGAGAGTTATATCAATTAATTCTTTTTCTGTTTTC
>PPGL01000107.1 GCA_003173915.1 Candidatus Levyibacteriota bacterium
TGTCCTTATAGAAACTATGCGGCGTGAAGGATACGAATTTGAAGTTGGCAAGCCACAGGTCATTACACACATGCAAGAAGGAGTAGAGGTCGAACCAGTCGAGGATGTTATTATCGATGTTCCAGACGAGTACGTAGGGGCAGCAACACAAGAAATGGGACAAAGAAAGGGAGATATGACTAATATGGTAGCTGATGGTCGAGGAAATACTCGACTTGAATATAAAATTCCATCAAAAAACTTACTTGGTATCAGAAGTATACTTCTCACAAATACAAAAGGAACAGCAATCATAAATACAATGTTTAACGGATATGAGCCAGTCAAACCTGCACTTGAAAAAATCAGAAACGGCGTTTTGATTACTTCAGAAACTGGTTCTGCGCTTGCCTACGGACTTGAAACAGTACAAGAACGCGGAACAGCGTTTATTGACCCAGGGACAGAAGTGTACGAAGGAATGATTATTGGCTTAAATACACGCAAAGATGATATTGAAATTAATGTCATTAAAGGAAAAAAACTTACAAACATGCGTGCATCAAATTCAGATATTTCGACAATTCTTACTCCTCCGTTAAAAATGAGTTTGGAGCAATATTTAGATTTTATAGAAGACGACGAATTGCTAGAAGTTACGCCAACAAATCTTCGACCAAGAAAAAAATTTCTTACAAAAATTGACCGCGTTCGTGCCACACGATAAGAATCCCAAATACTTCTTTTGACGAATAGGTAACTTGGTATATACTACATCCATATGCCAGCCTTGCCAGAAAGGCATAATGGTGTAGAAAATTTTGGAGAGAGAAAAGTTACAAGACGAGGAGCTCTTGGTTTTTTAGGACTTTTCGTTGCGACAACTGCAGGATTTTCTGTTGAGTTAGCAATGGTTTCTCCATATCTAAGAGGTGTTTGGGAAACTATTAAAAATACAAAAAATCTTTTTATTCCAGAACCACTCCCTTGTTCGGCAACAACTGCCACAACAACATATAGTCAGGAAGCTCTTCAGCGGACATATGCCCTTGTTGCAGGAGATAGTATTGGACGTGGATTTTGGGAAAAAAACAAACCTTCAATTCCCGCTGCTGAATATGCAGTGGACACTATCAATCACAGTAGCTATTTTCGTAACAATTTTGGGGCTAATTGGGATAGACAAACTGTTGCAGAAGAGGGTTCAACAACGAAAGATGTTTTACAGCAGCTTAATAACACAAAATTAAATCACGCATTTAAGACTGAAAGGAATATTGATTTTTGGCTTAGCGTTGGAGGGAATGATATTATTCAGTATCTTGGTCAAAAAATCTCTGGTTTAGCCAATAAAGCTTCTGGACTTGCACAAAATCCTGTTTCTGATGACTTTTTTACTCTTGATCAAGAGTTCTTTAATGCATTACGAAAATACAAGCAAGATCTTGAGCGAGTACTCCAAAATATTGCCAAGAAAAACGGCAAAGGGAATTTAAGACGCCTCATTATGGAAGGTTTACCTAATTTGGGAATAACGGATCAGATTCTTTATGTTGGGAAAAATAGTGAAACACTTGCAACAATTCAAGTAAAAGGGAATCCTGCTGCAGAATTTTTTTTGCAAAATGCTTCTATGTTATTTAACAACACTATGAAGGAAGTAATTAATGAAATGCTTGGAAAAAGTCCTCAATTTGACATTCTTTTTTTGGACAATTTTGACTACTTACCAAAAAATGATTTACTTGGTGAACACCCACTGCCAAAAGGTCAACAGCAAATGGCAGCAAATTTCTTTTATAGAGCATTACATGCAGGTATAAATTTAGGAGAAAAATTATATCCTCACCTTCCACCAAGAAGACAACAACCAATCCAACCCCAGCTAATATCCTCTCATGAACCACTTATTTTAAAAATAGCAGCGTAATTTATTCATATCTCAGTGCTTCAATTGGAGAAAGTTTGGAAGCCTTAATTGCAGGTGCCATACCAAACACAACTCCAACAAGTATAGAAAAGAAAAAGGCTAAGAAAATAGACCAAGGAGTAACCTGAGAAACAAAAATTTTTGCAATAATAAATGACGCGCCAAGACCAAGTAAAATACCAATAAGACCACCGGCAACAGAAAGCATAACTGCCTCAAGTAAAAATTGATTGAGAATATCTTTTCTCTTGGCACCAAGTGCTTTACGAAGACCAATTTCTCGCGTTCGTTCGGTAACTGACACAAGCATAATATTTGCAACACCGATGCCACCAACGAGTAAAGAAATTGCTGCAATACCACCAAGCGCAATAGAAAGGATATTTGTAACATTTGTAATGGTTGATAGTGCAGATTCCTGTGTTTGTAAATTAAAATCGTCTTGAGTCAGTCTCTGCAAAAGAGCACGAGTTGCTTCTTTTTCAACAAGTGGAACAAGTGTCGGATCCTTTGCCCGCATATAAATTGTACTAATATTTGTAATGCCAAATTGCCGAAGTGCAACAGTAATTGGAATTCCAACAACATTATCTTGGTCAAGACCAAACACCGAACCTCTTTTTGCAACAACTCCAATAATGGTATATCTACCTGAGCCAACAGTTATTGTTTTTCCAATTGGATTTTCGTTACCAAAAAGTTTGGAAACAATCGTATAGCCTACAACAGCAACCTTATTACCACCTCGCTCTTGTGCCTGTGTAAAGAAAGAACCTTTGTCAATCGTAATATTAACAACCTGAGGATAGTTGTAAGAAGCACCTGCAATAGTTGCTCCTTTATCAATTTTATTTTTGTAAGTAACACTTGACACTTCTTGCACAAATCCTGTCACAATCGCAATTGATTTTAATCTTTCCTGAAGTTTGGCAGCATCAGCCAAAAGCAATTTGTCGGTAATAACTCCACCAACTCCACGACTTCCACCTGGAGTACCAGGAATAACAAAAATAAGATTTGATCCAAGACTTGAAATTTGTGAGGTAATATATTGTTGCAGGCCTGATCCAAGTGACACAAGCAAAATAATAGAAAAGACTCCAATAATAATACCAAGTGTTGTTAGAACACTTCTCATTTTATTGGTAACAAGAGCTTTCCAGGCAAGTCGTAATAATTCTTGGGTATTCATTTACAATATAACTCCATCTTTAACATGAATAATTCGTTTTGCTTGTTTGGCAATGTCTGGTTCGTGAGTTATTAAAACAATTGTTTTTCCTTCGCTATTGAGTGTTTTGAGAATTCTCATAACATCTTCTCCAGATTTACTATCCAAATTTCCTGTTGGCTCATCTGCCAAAATAATTGCAGGATCATTCATAAGCGCACGAGCAATTGCAACACGCTGTTGCTGTCCACCAGATAATTGATTTGGATGATTGTGCAGTCTTTCTTTTAAGCCAACATCTGTTAACAAAGAAATAGCACGTTCTGTTCGTTTTGCTGCAGGTAAGCCTGCATAAATTGCAGGAAGCATAACATTTTCAAGTGCCGACGTGCGAGATAATAAGTTAAATGACTGGAAAACAAAGCCAATTTGTTTATTTCTCACAAAAGCTAGTCCGTCTTGAGAAAGATGCGTAACATTTTCCCCATTAAGCATATATGATCCATTTGTTGGAGTATCTAAAAGGCCAATAATATTCATAAGTGTGGATTTGCCACTTCCTGAAGGTCCTGTTATGGCAACAAAATCTCCAGGAAACATCTTCATTGAGACTCCTTTTAAAACTGATGTGACAACATCGCCAGATACATAATTTTTTGTAATGTGTGATAATTCTATTACTGGTTTTTTCATGAGGTTACTTTGACTTAATTAATTGCTGTGGAACTTTCGATGGTTCAAGTGCGACAACATCTCCTGCAGATAGACCTGATACCACTTCGGCGTCTGTATCATTTTGTAATCCCAATCTAACTTTTCTTTGTACATATGTATTGTTTGTTTTAACGTACACGTATGAATCATTAAAAATTGCTGAAAGAGGAACAGATACTGTACTTTTTTTCTCAGCCGTAATAATATCTGCATTTCCACTCATTCCTATGCGATATTTTGCAATATCAGAGCCTGGAAGTTTTACCCGAACAGAATATGCAGTACCTCCGTTTGATGTTGTATGACTAACATAATCAATACTAGCAACAGTAAGGTGTAACTCTGTATCTGGGTAAGCATCAAGCGTAAGCGTAACTGGTTGTCCAATGCGCACCTTTCCGACATCTGCTTCGTCAACATCCATGCTAAATACCAAACTTGTTGGATCTACAATTTCAAAAATAGTTGTTCCTGCAAGCGCAGTTGTTCCAACACTTTCTGCATCTTCTCGAGTTAAGATACCTGCAATAGGGGAAATAATCATAGATTGCTGTCTTGCCAAATCTTGCAACTCTACAGAATTTACTGATTTATCAAGATCGTATTGGTTATTTTGTAAAATTCTTTCTACAGAATCAGTCAGTACTTTATCTTTATTGTCTTGAATTGTTTGATCAAATGTATTACGTGCCTGTGACGCGGTGATTAGAGCTGATTGCAGATTTTTTTCAACAGTCCTATCGTCTTCCTGGGCAATTAGCTGGCCAGCTGTTATAGTATCGTTTTTCCTTGCGCCAAGATAGGTAAGTTGTCCACTGGTTAAGAAGGAAAGATCGACTTTAGTTAGTGCATCAACCGAACCAGAAACAGATACTGTTTGCACCAAGTCATCTGCTGTAATGGTTTGAGTATCAATTTGTGCCAAAGCTTTTGGGCGAAAAATAAAAATTCCAATCAAAAGTAATGCTACAACGGTTATGCTTATTTTTTTATGATTGAAGATGTATCGTTTAGATGTAGAAAAAAAGGATATAAACCACTGCATGCGCTTAGTATACTAAATTTCCTTCGTTCTTTCTATATTCACACTGTTTTTTCTTTCAAGCCGTGAGTATAATACAAACATGAAAAAGCAACACATGAAACATGCACTAAGCATTGTCAATCATGAATTAAAATCTCAATTATTTGGAATTAAAGTCTATGCGCAGCTCTTAGAAAAACGCATTACTAAAAATGAAATTACCCAACTTCTTCCATATGTACAAAAAATTAATACATCTGTTGATGCACTTTCTTTTGCAGTATCAGATTTTATAGATTACATACGAATTTCTGAAAACGTATATTCGCTTACTCAAGATTTTGTGCAAATTGATGAAGTACTTCAACAAATAACAAAACTTATTCGTGCTCTTTTCCCAAACGCAAAAATTACTACTAAAGGGAAAACAACACAACCTGTCTTTATTGATAGGAATAAAATTGAGAAAGTGATTTACGTACTTATGACAAATGCAGCGATGTATTCTCTTTCTCCTGCAAACATAGACATACTTATTTCGCAGTCTAAGAAAAATATAACAGTTGAAGTAGCAGACAAAGGATTTGGGATTGATGCAGAAAATCTAAAAAAGCTTGGAGAAGCATTTTTTTCTGTTCCACTTAAAAACTACAAAGAGCGAATAGGACTAGGACTTTTTTTAGCAAAAAAAATAATTGACATGCACCATGGGAAACTACAGATAAAAAGTGTACTAGGTAAAGGATCACGTTTTATTTTTTCCTTACCAATAAATCCTTCTTTCTAAACTCTTACAATTTTGTTGTTGGATTCTTATGGCTTGTGCTTACTCTTGATCTAATCCTTACTAAATTATGGATAAAACCTTTTTAATTTCACTGCACCACGTATTGTTACTTAGCAAGAATTTACAGAAAAAACCTCATACCCAAGCAACCAATTGGCAATTATGTAAATAGATTGGTATAATAAGATATTCTAGACATTATGATTAATAAAATTTTAATAGTAGAAGACGACCAACAATTACAAGAATATATAAAAGAATTACTCCTTGATAATGGGTATTCTGTTGAAACTGCAACAGATGGAGTAGCAGCACTTAATCAACTAAAAAAAGCACAACCTGATTTACTTGTTTTAGACTTAGGTTTACCCACATTAACAGGAGAAGCGGTCTGCCAAGAAGTTAGGAAGAAATATCCTGATCTTCCTATTATTATTCTTACTGCACGGGATGATAATGCAGATATTGTACGCGGACTTAATTTAGGAGCAGATGATTACATTACCAAACCATTTAATGCAGATATTTTACTTGCTCGAATTAAAGCACGTCTTAGACACAGTGACGAAGTCACTCTTACTGCCGATGACCTTACGCTTAACAATAAAACGTTTGAAGTTTCGCGTGCAGGTACACAGATAACACTTAGTCCTCACGAATTTAAATTACTCCAATACTTACTCAGCAATAAAGGAAGAGTTTTGACAAGAGAAATGATTCTTAATAGAGTATGGTTGTATTCTTATGAGGTTGATACAAGAGTCGTTGATGTGTATGTTGGATATCTTCGAAAAAAAATTGATGCAGAACATAAAAAAAAGCTTATTCATTCTGTTCGCGGATTTGGTTACATGATAAAAGAATGACCCCAATACCCCGTTAATAGTTAATAGTTAATAGTTATTCAATTTTAAGGCTTTCCTATTAATAACATATTTCTTACGTCATATTTATTGCGTTGTTACGTATTATAAGTAGCATGCTATTATCAAGCAAAAAAGGAGGTGAGTATATGATATTTCAATCAATTTCTTCAGAAAAAGATGCACAAGCACTTGATTTACTTATTATTACTTTTTTGATGTTATTTACTGTTGTGATGTTTATGCAGTTTGGAACACCAAGCTTTAATAGTGCGTCAAAAGGCATACAAGGAAGTGGTGTGCATCTATCAATTTTTGGTCAATAGTCGTATGACCGGAAATAAGGTGTAAATTAACCCATGGTAATGAGATTTTAACGCAATGTAACATTCATACAACTATTTTCCCCTTGAATAATCTGGTAGCGCGTGGTATTCTAAAGATAAGAAATGCCTGTACGAATAGAAGTCGCAACTGTTGTTTTTGACTCCCGAGCTGTCGTACGTAAAAAAAAATTCTCTGACTTCTCCTTCTCAAATAAAATCCACGATGTTTTTTTACTCGATGTTTATACAACTGATAAGAAATTTTCAATAAAACAACTTGATACACTTGCCTCTTCGTTGTGCAATCCCGTAACACAAGAATACTTTTTTACCACTCCTGAAAAAGGCAATGATTTTGCAATCCGTACAAATTTTTCCTATGCAATAGAAATAGGATTTCTACCAGGAGTTACAGACAATATTGCTCATACTGTTAAAGAAATTGCAACAGATTTACTAAAAGTATCATTTGAAAACAGAGAGGATTTTTATACCTCTCAAGTTACCTTTATTACAGGCGATCTTACCAAAAAGGAAGTACAACAAATTGCAGATAGCTTATATAATCCACTGATTCAAAGAGCATATATTAAATCAAGAGAAGAGTTTGAGAAAGATCATGGAATGGATATTATCATTCCAAAAGTAACCCTTACAGGAAGTGCGCATACGTTGGAAGTAAACCTTAATGTATCAGATGATGAGCTTGCAAAAATTGGAAAAGAAGGAATAGAAAATAGTGATGGAACACGTCGCGGCCCACTTGCACTCAGTCTTGCTTTTATGAAAACAATCCAGAGTTACTTTACTACCCTAAAGCGAAATCCTACAGATATAGAACTAGAATCAATTGCACAAACGTGGTCTGAGCATTGCAAACACACTATTTTTGCAAATCCTATTGACGAGATTTCTGATGGACTTTTTAAACACTATATCAAACGCGCAACAGATGAAATTAGAAAAAGAAAAGGAGATAACGACTTTTGTATTTCTGTATTTACAGACAATTCTGGAGGAATTGCATTTGATGAAACATGGATGGTAACACATAAAGCAGAAACGCATAATAGTCCTTCAGCACTCGACCCATTTGGCGGTGCAGTAACAGGAATTGTCGGAGTCAACCGAGACGCAATGGGATTTGGGCTAGGAGCAAAACCTGTTGCTAATTATTATGGATTTTGTTTTGCCGATCCAAGAATAAATATTCCCTTATATAAAGATCAACAGAAGAAACAAAAAATGCTTTCTTCAAAACGAATTATGGAAGGGGTTATCGACGGAGTTAATGCAGGTGGTAATCAATCAGGAATTCCAACGCCACAAGGATTTGTCTATTTTGACGAAAGTTATCGAGGAAAACCACTTGTTTTTGTTGGGACTGTCGGACTCATTCCACGAAAAATTAATGGAAAATTATCCCATGTTAAAAAAGCATTGCCAGGAGACTTTATTGTTATGGTTGGTGGGCGAGTTGGAAAAGATGGTATTCACGGAGCAACATTTTCTTCGGAAGCAATCAGTGTTGGCAGTCCAGCAACTGCTGTACAAATTGGTGATCCGATTACTCAGAAAAAAATGAGCGACGCACTTATAAAAGAAGCACGAGATATGTTGTTCTATCATAGTATTACCGATAACGGTGCAGGTGGACTTTCGTGTTCGGTTGCGGAAATGGCAAAAGAGTCAGGTGGATGCATTGTAGAGCTTGAGAAAGTTCCGCTCAAATATCCCGGCCTTGAACCTTGGGAAATTTGGATTTCAGAATCGCAAGAACGGATGACACTTGCTGTAGCACCAGACAATTGGGAAGCGTTTAAAGATTTAATGAATCGGCGCGGAGTAGAAGCAACAATTATTGGAACATTTACTGATTCTGGTATGTGCACTGTTACATACAATAAAAAAACAATTATCAATTTGGATATGGAATTTCTTCATAACGGTCTTCCCAAGATTCCTATGACAACAACATATATACAAAAAAAGTATGATGAGCCAAGGCCCTCCCAACAAAAAAATCTTACTGATTCTTTTCTTTCGATGTTAGCAAAACTTAACATAACAAGTTATGCATTTATTAGTCAGCAATATGATTACGTTGTTCAGGCAAATTCTGTTCTCCCCCCACTGCAAGGAAGGGGACGAGTAAACGCTGATGTAAGTGTATTTCGACCTGTTCTGAGCTCACAAAAAGGAGTCATTCTTTCTCAAGGACTCTATCCTACCTATAGTCAAATCGATACCTATGATATGGCAGCTGCATCTATAGACACAGCAATAAGAAATGCAGTTGCTGCAGGGGGTAACCCAAATCATTTAGCACTTCTTGACAACTTTTGTTGGGCAAGTAGTAATGATAAAGAAAAACTTGGACAGCTTAAAAAAGCAGCACAAGCATGTTTTGACATTGCAGTGGAATATGGGGCGCCTTATGTTTCTGGAAAAGATAGTATGTTTAATGATTTTAATGGATATGACCAGCATGGTAAGCTAGTACAAATATCTGTTTTGCCGACACTTCTTATTTCTTCATTTGGAGTAATTGATGATATCAACAGTGTTGTGTCCCTGGATGCAAAACATGCTGGAGATAGTGTCTATCTTCTTGGAGAAACATTTGACGAGCTTGGCGGATCAGAATATTTTGCATCACTTGGTTTTGTAGGGAATAGTGTTCCAAAAGTAGATGCCAAGAAAAATAAAAAATTATACGAAGCATTTTACAAGGCAACACAAAATAATCTTGTTGCATCAAGCCAAAGTGTTAATAGAGGGGGACTTGCAGTTGCATTTGCCAAAACAGCAATGGGAGGTATGCTTGGACTACATGTTGATTTATCTAGCCTTCCAGGATCTGTTTCTTCAGACGATTTTGCGCTTTACTCAGAAAGTCAGGGAAGAATTCTTGTCACAGTTTCTAAAAAAAATATACCTGCTTTTGAAGACGTAATGAAAGGAACTATTTTTGCTAAAATTGGAGAAGTAACAAAAAATACTAATGTAATAATAAAAGGATTACAAGGAAATAAAATTATTACAACAACAATTGAGGATATGCTTATGTCGTATAAAAGTACGTTTGCAGGATATTAAAAGCGTAAATTGATATGAAACCAAAAGCATTAGTTTTTTCAGGATATGGGTTGAATTCAGAAGAAGAAACACTTCTTGCTTTTCAAATGGCAGGAGGAGAAGGGGATATTGTTCATATTAATGATATTGTTGATGGTTCATATAAACTATCTGATTATCAAATTCTTGCATTCCCAGGAGGGTTTGCCTATGGAGACGACACAGGTGCAGGAAATGCGTATGCACAAAAAACAAAGAATCACTTGTGGGAAGATTTAGTAAAATTTGTTTCTGAAGATAAATTAATTATTGGCATTTGTAACGGATTTCAAATTCTTGTTAACCTAGGTTTGTTACCGGCACTAAAAATGCAATATAGCAATAGGCAGCTTGGACTCATGCCAAACGAATTGCCTCGCTACACTGTCAGATTTGTTGATTTGAGAATTGATAATCCACATTCTCCTTGGACGAAAAATCTTGAAATGATTTCGATTCCTGTGTCAAATGGCGAAGGCAAATTATATGCAACTGAAGAAACGTTAAAAGAAATTAATGAGAAAAAATTAGTTGCTTTTCGATATGTAAAAGGACCTATGTGTGAATATCTGAATGTTCCTGCAAGTCCAAATGGATCAATTGATGATATTGCAGGAATTACCGACGAAACAGGAAAAATATTAGGAGTTATGCCACATCCTGAGCGTGCAATGTTTTTTACACAATTACCCAACTGGCAAGTAATAAAAGAAGAATATCTAAGACAAGGAAAAGAATTATCCAAATTTGGGCCTGGATTTGGGGTATTTAAAAACGCAATAAACTATTTTACCTAAAGCTCCAACATATACTTTCTTCATAATTTTTTGCGCTTTTTTTATCTTCTTTTTACATCAAAACTCACATAATAATCTAAAACCACCACACTTTTATGACATTTACAAATAGAGAGGAAGCAGGAAAAGCTCTTGGGAATGAACTTCTATTGTATGCATACAACAGTATTGTTTGTGCAATTCCACGAGGAGGAGTACCTGTTGCATTTGAAGTCGCCAAAGCAATCCATGCTCCGCTTTCTCTTATTGGCGTAAGAAAAATTGGTTCTCCATGGAACGACGAATTTGCAATTGGAGCTATAGCAGAATTTCATACAATTCTTCTTGATGAAGAAACTATTCAAGAACAATACATTTCAAAAAATGAAATAAAAGACAGAATTTATAGAGAGAGAAACGAACTCAATAGACGAATAAGTCTATATCGACCTGGAAGTTTCCCGTCTCTCAAAAATAAAACAGTCATTATAGTTGATGACGGGCTAGCAACAGGCCTTTCTGCAAAAGCAGCAATTATCGCGATTGCCAAACTTCGTCCGAAAAATATCATTTTTGCTGCTCCGGTGTGCTCAGCTGACACACTTCAAAATCTTCTAACTGTTGTTATAAACGTCGTGTGTGTTATTGCCCCTACAGATTTGCAATCAATTGGGCAGTGGTACGAAAATTTCCCACCTGTGACGGATAAAGAAGTTATATCTCTTTTAGAAGCTGGATCGCAAAAGATGCCAAAACATTTTAGCAAACACGGATAGTTCTTTTCGCAAACAGTTGTTATTATTCTTCTTTTGAGCGTTGAAACATTTTTTTAATTTGTTCAAAAGCTGTTGTTGCAAGGGTTGATCCAATTGTTGATGCAACTTCTTCAGGATACTTTTTGGCCTCATGTATTCTTTTATCAATCGTATTAATAAAAAGCCTTATTTTCTTCCACATAAAAAAAATGAATATAACAATACCAATCAGTAACAAACCATAGAGAATCATAAATACAATTCCGATAATGTAGTAGGCAGTTTGGAGTTGTTCCATGTAGTCACTGCATCAAAATTGTGTTTGGTTGTTTTGAAAATCACGTAACATTTACGAAAGAACGATCTTGCTTTTTTTTTACATACCTTTGTGCACTTCATAAGTAAGTACAGATACGCTAAGTGAATGTCAAAGATAAAAAAAGACTTTATTTTTACTTTGCCAAATAAAAGAAACCTTTCCTACACTGAGTATGGAGTTGACACAGGATTTCCTGTTTTTTATTTGCACGGCATTACGAGCTCGCGTCTTTCTGCACAACCTGCAGATGAAGTTGCCAAAAAAATGAATATTAGACTTATTGCAGTTGATAGACCTGGCATTGGATTGTCGTCATTATTTCCTTTTCAGACTCTCGTAGAATGGACTGATGATCTAAAAAATTTAGCAAATGCATTACACATCGATACCTTTTCTGTCTTGGGACATTCAGGCGGAGGAGCATATGCACTCGCAAGTGCATACACAATGCCCGAAAGGCTTCAATCTGTCAGTATTGTTGGAAGCGCAATCCCTTTTACTACATACAATCTCAAAAAGTTTTTGCCAAAACATTTTCACTACATAAAAAGCCTTGCCAAAAATATTCCTTGGTGTTTTTCTGCTCTTATGGCAACTCTACGATTACTTTTTTTAAAGAGAACAGACAGTGTTGTTGATGCAAATTTGAAAATATTACCAGAAGCAGATAGAAATATTTTGACCAACAAAAAACTCAAAGAAATGCTTGTCATAAGTGCAATGGAAGCCTGCCGCCAGGGAAGCCAGGGGATTTCTCAAGATGCGTCTCTTCTTACTTCGGATTGGGGTTTTGATATAGAAAATATTAAAAAGCCAGTTACCATTTGGCATGGAACAAACGATCTTACGATTCCTCTTCCTGCAGCAAAGTACCTACACCATTTACTTCCAAATTCAGAGTTAATTACAAGAAAAAATCAAGGGCACTTATTTCTTTTCTCACAATGGGAACCAGTTTTAAAAAAATGTTGTAAGTAAAGAAGAATTAAATACGTGCAAACTCAAATTTCTACGAATTCATACGTGAGAAAGCAGCCATGATTTTGTTTTTTCATATACCTCGTTTGCTGTTTCGTCAAAATTGTGTGTAGCATTTTTGTAGAAAAAAATATCTTTAGGCTCATGTGCCAATTGATAAAGCGTTGCAGAAGAAAGAGCTGGCAAAACGTCATCTTTTCTTCCATGAAGAAGCAGTAACGATTGCTTCATGTCAAATTGCGCGATTGCCTCAGCTCCGAAATTTTGTGGAGCAAGAGCTACAATTGTCGAAATAGTTGGAATAGCAGCTGCTACTTGTATCACAACAGCCCCTCCAAAAGAATGTCCCACAAGACCAATAGACTGTATCCTATCGCTTTGCAAAAAATTAATTCCTGCAAGAACATCAAGAATTGCTTCGCCGATATCAAGTGCGTCTCGAAAACGAATGTGCAGACAATTTATTTGCCATTTTGTAAGTTCTGTTGCAAGTCGAGGATATACATTCTGACCTGGTGAGTCAAAATCATTTTCTTCTCCTCCTACAAAGATTACTGCTTTTTTAGCATAACGCGCACCGTAATAATGACATTCAATCGCTCCTTCTTCTGTTTGCATTTGTACACGACGATACCCTTGATCGGAGAGCATTCCTATGCGAATGTCTTGAATTGTTAGGTCTACTTCTTCTCCAAAAATCTGTGCAGAGATGGTAGTTGTTTGCATGAGAGTCTATTGTTACACAAGAGCCGATGTTATGTATAAAAATTGTGTAGGAGTTTCTTCATAACTGAAGACTGCTTACCTTTGCTTGCGAGCGTAGTAGAAATGAATTAGAAAAACAATAAGTCCGATCAGTGAGTACGATATTGCTTTTTCAAAATCGTTTCTTTTTGTTGTGTTTCTGTCATCTTCGACGCTTTTAAGACACAGTTGGTAAGCCTGTGTGTCTTGTGTGTTACTTACTTGCTTTTGGTTAGAAGCTGGCACAGGAACATTACAGCGCGCCTCTGTTTCGTATGAAAGAGGATATGGTCCTCCTGAGGAAATGTTCACAATATAATGAATATCAGCAAAAATTCCAACAATCAGTAAAATAAGTCCGATTAAACTGACAACATAAAAGTAAATTGTTGGAATAAGTTTTTGCATATGCTAAGTCAGTATAGCATATTGCAGTTACTTGTTGGGATTGGTATCTTTCTCGACGTCTTCTTGCAAATCGCCTGCTTTTTTCTGAGCTTCGTCAGTTGTTTGTTTTACTCCACCTTTTACACCAGACAATTTATCCTCTGATTCTTTTTGTAATTCTTCTCCTTTTGTTTTTGCTTGGTTTTTAAGATCATCTACTTTTCCCATATTTTAATCACCCCTAAATTTAGCATAGCCCCCAAGAATAAGACACAAATAAGAAAACAGACATAATATATTTAAGCGATGTTACTTTGTGAAGGAAAAGAGAAAACAATACCTTACTTTTCAAATGCAACTGCGGTAAATGCACACTTTCGCCCAGCAGGAATCATATCTGGTCCAAGTGTTGCTTCTGCTGCAGTTAAAGAAACAGATGGTAGTATTTCAGTACGAGGATCAGAGTTGCAAACGTATTTCACGCAAATTCTATTGTGCCATGAAACCTCTTCAAGAGATGTTCCTTTTTTTCGAAGATAAACGGAAATTTTATCAGGAAGAACAAAATCTTGTATAATCATTTTAACATCACGGGAAAATAACTCTTTCAAATAATTCCACCGCTCGTCAGTACTTTGTTCTACATCGCCAAAAGGTAATGCCACACCTCGACCCCTATTAATAATTGATGTTTCACTTCCAGCCCAAGAAGCTTTTACTACTTTTCCTATCTTTCTTGCTTCATCAATATCTTGAGTAGAAGATACAAATTTTGAGGGAATAAGAATTTGCGTAAGCCTTTCAAGTCTTTCTTTTCCAAGATGCTTTGTCCAAAATCCCATTAAAGAGCTATCAAAAATGAGAGCAAACACTCCTTTGTTAACAAGCGCAGTAAAGCTGCCTGAAAAAAGAATTTTATTAGCTGCTACACCCATATCTACCAACTCTTTTGGAGAAAATGCTGTTTCATTAAGTATTCCATTGTATGCATCCCATTTTGGACTTATTACCTTTTCCCGTAACTCTTCTTCAAGAAGTAAATCCATTGTTAACAAACCTCCTGACAGTTTTTGTATTAGTTCAATAAAACGCCGAGCATTAGAAAGATGGGGATTATTCACTTTAAGAAGCGCGATAGAGCATTTGTCTTTTGGACTCTCTATACCACACATCGACCGAAGAGTTGTAATAATATGTGTTGCAGTCGAATCATTAATCTGCTGCAAATTGTAGGCAAATTGTTCGGCCATCATAAGAGCACTTGCACCATCTACTGCTTCAAGTTCGTTAATAAATATTTTGCCATTATTAAAAATTGCATCAACTCGCCATGAAAAGGGTACCTGATAGTCTAACCCTACTCCTAGGCTGTTTTTATAGGTATCTGGCAGATCTTTAAGAGCTTTCGCAAGGTATAGTACGTCTTCTCCAAATTCAAGAAGTTGCTTATGTATTAGACTTGATAAAAAAACTGGTTCGGCAGTGATTCGAAATGTTGGTTCTTTTATGTGCTCTTGTCCATAAAAAGGTCCGAGTTCTTTAATTACCTCATAGGCATGGTTTGCGCTTAGAAGAAGTGTATGAAATTTCTCTGCAGAAATCCCCAGCTGATTTGCCTGAGAAATGAGGTTATTTTCGTGTACCGGATATGTCTGCACTGACATATAAGAATTCTTAGTATATCAAAAAGCAAAAAAAAATTCCACAATAAGAATCCTATATTAAAATTGCTGAGTTTTTTGCATTTTTAAACAACCTAATTGTTTAAAACAAGTTATTGCTCTATAATATCCTATATGAATAATCTAACATTTCGTGTTGTATCTGATGAATCTGAAGCAAAAATAATGTGGGAAATGTTTTCTCCGCATAAGAGTTTAGATGATGAATGGGACTTTAGATACACATGGTTTAGATACATAGAATCTCCACTTCATTTCATTGTTGGATACGATAATGATAACCCCATAGGGTTACTTCCTCTGCAGTTTAATCAGGTCAAAGGTCTTGATGCAAAATTACTAAATATGAATCAACCTTTTCTGGAATTCTTTGGTGGAGTGGACACAGATGATAATAGAATTTTTCTTAAAGAGGATTTCGAAATATATGAATTGAAATTTTTCCAAGAAATAAAAAGCCCCGCAATTCTAACATCTTTACCAAACCCAGTGGTTGTTGGCGAAAATACATCTGAATTTTATCTGGATCGTTTTTCATTAGCATTAGATACGTTGACTGATTTTAAAAGTTTTTTAAAAACGCATTTTGATGGAAAAAGTAGACAGCGACTCATTAACAGAATTAACCGAGTCCATAAAAATTATGCAATAGAAATTAGAGATGCAAAACCAGAAGATATAGAAATTCTATTTGAGCTTAGTAAAGATCGATTTGGAGAAGGATCATCATTCAATCTTGAATACAGACGAAAAATTTTTACTGAACTCACCAAACTCTTTACAACAGATATATTTACAATCTACGTAAACAACCTTCCCAAGGCTGTCTCGTATGCGATTGTTCATAACAACGTCTATACATCACTCAATATGGGCTATGACTACACAATAGATGATTTAGGTAAAGTCGTGTTTGCAACACAAATAGAGCGAGCTCTAGCCAAAAATTGTACAACATATGATGCTGGACAAGGGGATAATGGGTGGAAAGAACACTTTAGGCTTACTAAAATTCCTCAATACCAATTGTCACTAAATATTATCTAGCAAAACTTCGGTGCGAGGAAAAAAGTTGCGGTTTGGTAAAGCGCTTTACTTTACTTGCCATAGTCCGATTAACAACTTCTTTTGCCATAAGTTCCATTGGATCAATAATAGGAAATATTGATTTTGAAGAACGAAATACTAAAGGAATTTCTGTACAACCTGCAATAATTACTGATGCTCCATCATTTAATAATTCTTGCGAACATTCATACAACAAACTGGCATTATATGGATTTACAGACATTGTTTTAATACCTTTCTCTCCATAAATTGCTGCCATAACTTTTTTCTGACTTTTTTTATTTGGCACCTTAATTTTTAATTGTGGAGCAATTTTTTTGAATTCTTTGTGAAAAATTTTGCTTTGTACTGTTCCGTCTGTTGCTAAAAGTCCAACTTTCGCAGTTGGACCGTATTTCTCAACAATATGCAGTACAGCAAGTTGAATCATGTTTATCACTTCAAGATCTACTGTACGTTCAATTTTATCAACAAAGGCATGCGATGTATTGCAAGGAATAGCAAGAAAGGTCGCGCCTGCGGATTTAAGTAAATTTGCAGTATGAATGAGTTCGGGAAGTGGATTTTCTTTATTGTGGATAAGATACTCTGTTCGGTCGGGGATTTGAGGATTGTTGAAGGCCAAAAAAGGAACATGATCCTGATCTGTCTTGGCAAACTTCTGCCTTTCCTTAATAATAAGAGAAATAAAATACGAGGTAGCTTCGGGGCCTACTCCTCCTATTATCCCTGCGATATCATCAAAATGACGTGAAGCAGACATAGAGTAAAAGCATACTATACTAAAAAACCGGCAAAAATTCAACTGATGGCACTACTATTCTCCGTAAAAACTTATGCTGTTGGCTCAAGAAGCGTCCAATTATGGGAAACGGTCGGGTCAGAGCACATATTACGATTAAAACAACACGGTCTTCGCATACCTTTGTTCAGCTTGTCTAGGGCAACTGTAATGTGTTTTTCGCGCGTTTCTTGAGTTTTGACAGCACGTATCCAGCGAATCCAATCCCAACGTGCCATGGGAGTAATATCTTTCCATAAAGCCGTGGCTTTGGAAGAAGTAGACAGCGCTTTTTTTAAATCAACTGGCACCTCTGGTTCAATCCACTCTGTTGTCGGCTCAAGAGAGACTTGTACTATATCTCCAACTGCTACGTGAGCCTCTTCAAGCAGCTTCTTATCAGGTCCAAACCAGTGGCTTGGTTTTTTCCCTCCTCCATATCTTCCATCTGGTTCGAGCAACGTTTTAAAAGGAACGCCATTAAAACTCCCTTTCACCATTATCATACCTCTTGATGGAAGCTTTGCACTTGCCTCCTCTGGAAGTCTCAGAATAGTCCGTGAGTTTATCTCTACCAGTTTAGTTTCAAATTGGATTGCTGACATATTTTTATTATATCAAATCTTCACTTTTTTACTCAAAACAATAAAAAGCTACACGCTAATTGACAAATGCTATAGGATATAATACAATGCAAACTATGAGTGAATTCAAAAGACCTGGTGGAGAACATCGTCCTACTATTAGACAACTACGAGAGCAAGTACGGTCTGGCAAGACAATTCATGAAGTTATTGGAAATCAACTAAGAGATGATGCACATGGTTTTTTCGCATTCCACAGAGACTCTCTTCTTGCTACTGCTTATGGAAGAGTTCCTAGTTCTTTAGATGCGGATGTTATTGAGTTATACGGATTACAACCTGCTGGACCAAGCAGCCTTTCTGATCTTGAACTACCACGTAACTTAGCATTTTTATCTGGATTCAGTTATGTTGTTAGTCATTTTCTTCCTACTCTTGAAGAAGCATCAAGACCTTCGAGTGGCCTACCTGTAGAATTACCTATAGAAATGCAACAACGTCTTAGAAGATTCCCCGATGCAGGCGAGAGATACAAAGATAGCTTAAGAAGTGATATGGTCGCGAGATACCTTGCTACTGAAAATGCAAGAGCTGCGCTTGCAATTGATCCAAGTGGCGCAACGTGGTTAGAGCAGAAAGCAAGAAGAGAGTTTCAAGAAGATAATTTAGAATTAACTGGTGCGCTGAAAGCAATTTATGGAATAAGAAAGTTATATGAACAATTAAGCGCAGAAACTAATGAATTAAATCCACAGGAATGAGTATAGTTCCAAATAAAAAACTTTCTTCTTCATGCAGAATTTGAACAGGGATAAAAAAGAGAAGCGCTACCGAATTTTGTTTGCAACCATGTCTTCTCTTATAGGTTCACAATTTTGTTTTAATTCTCCATTTACATAAATTTCCCTAAACAGAGCAGGTAATCCGTTAGCACTATGCATAAATGGACTATCTTGCAAGTGAAAATGAATATGCGGTTGTGACGTATTTCCAGTATTACCACATAATCCAATAACTTGACCTTGCTTAACTTTCTCTCTAACAGTAACTTTTATTGAATCGTGTTTTAAATGACAAATTAAACTATACTCACCATTTCCATAATCGGTAATAATAGCATTTCCAACCCCATTACCTCTATCTCTTTCACCAGGAGGCATATCTATTGCTCCGTTTATTATTTGAATAATAGTACCCTCAGCAGGTGCAATAACTTCCTTTCCAAATACTTCGTAATCTGTTAGCTTATGACCATCTCCAGTATGTTCTAATCGAAAGTCATATGCGTACAGCATACTTCCTCCACCTCTTGTAGGATCGGCGTGATTATTTGTTTCTACATTCCTTCCACCATTACTAACTTTCCATGTTCCTTTAAACGGAAGAATGAGTGAGGTTTTCGTAACGTAATTCATTCACTTATTATAGCAGTAAAAACTTATATAAAATTATATCTTGTACTTTTCTTTAAATTTTTCCAATGCCTCATGCAATGGTGGAACGTCGTATTCTTTTCGTTCTTCATCAGTAACACTAGTATCCACAGGAAGTAATTCCCATTTTCCATTAATCAGTTTAAATTGAGTTCCGTATTTTTGTGGTTTTCCCTGAGAAGCAAGCCATCTATCGAGCGTTGCAGCGTATAACCATTTTGATACATTACTAC
>PPGL01000042.1 GCA_003173915.1 Candidatus Levyibacteriota bacterium
AATACCTTGCCCCTTTACGACTTTTTCGCAATTTTTTTTATCCCTGAGATCAAATTCCTTTGCCGTTGGAAGAAATAGATTTTTTTTTACTGCACCGTGCTCTAAAAACTCTTTTACTAAATGAGTTCCTAAAAATCCGTGAGAACCAGTAATAAGAATTTTTTTCTTTGCTAAATTAATCATAAGTCTGCAAATTTGTTAATTTTTTCTGCGACGTATTCAATCTGCTCTTTTGTTAGCTCGCTATACATTGGTAAAGATACTATCCGATCGGCAGCTTTTTCTGCAACAGGGAAATCACCTTTTTTATATCCTAAATGCTTATATACTTTTTGTAAATGAATTGGTACAGGATAATGAATAAGCGTTAAAATTCCATTCTCAAGTAAAAATTTTTGGAATTTTTCTCTTTGTGAAACTTCAATAACAAACACGTGATAATTTGAGAATGTATTTTTGATAATTTCTTGCTTTTTGATATTTTTTAATAGCGATTTATATTGAGTTGCATGCATATTTCTTTCTTTGTTCCAATGGTCAAGATGCATGAGCTTGATGCGCAGAACAGCTGCCTGAATCTCGTCCAAACGACTGTTTATTCCAAATTCATCATGATAGTATTTCTTTGACTGCCCATAATTTCTCAGTTGCAATAATTTTTTGTACAGCTTTTCATCATTCGTAGATATTGCTCCACCATCACCATATGCTCCCAAATTTTTCCCTGGATAAAAGCTAAATACCCCTAAGGACCCCAAAGTCCCAACCTTTTTGTTGCCAACCATTGCTCCATGTGCTTGACACGCATCTTCTACGACTTGAACTTTGTACTTTTTTGCTATTTTCAAAAGACTCTGCATATCACACGACGCTCCATATAAATGAACAGGAAGTATTGCTTTTGTTTTTTTTGTGATTTTTTCCTCAACCTGTTTTACATCTAATTGATATGTATCTTTGTCCATATCAACAAATACTGGAGTCGCGCCAACTTGAATAATTGCGATTGTTGTCGCAATAAAACTATTAACTGGGGTTATTACTTCGTCTCCTTTTCCAATACCAAGTGCCCACAGTGCCAAAATTAAACCGTCTGTTCCGGATCCAACACCAACAACATATTTTACGCCAAGATACTGTGCAAATTCTTTTTCAAATGCTTCAACTTCTTTTCCTAAGATAAAAAATTGATTATCAAGGACTTTTTGAACTGCCTCGTCAATTTCTGGTTTGATTGTGTTGTATTGTTTGTGTAAATCAAGAAATGGGATCTTCATACAATATCTTTTTCTAGAACGATCTGTTGATCTTCTTTTCTAAACACTCTTCCACATGAGCAAGTATATGTTTTGTCGCTAAACGTAAGTTTTTCTGCGCAAACACAAATATAGCTTCTAAATGTCGCAGGATTTCCATAAACGAGAGTAAAATCTGGCACATTTTTCGTGACAACAGATCCAGCTCCTATCATTGCATATGCCCCAATTGTAACTCCTCCTAAAATTGTGGCATTCGCACCAATTGAACACCCTTTTCTAAGCAATGTTTTTTGATGAGTATAAGCGGTATTTTTACTTCGTGGAAGAAGATCATTAGTAAACGCAACACTTGGACCAATAAAAACATCATCTTCTGCATGTATTCCATCCCAAATTGAAACATTACATTTTACTGTTACATTATCTCCAAGTACAACATCATTCTCGATAAAACATACGTCACAGATATTTGCATTTTTACCAATTTGTGCACCAGGAAGAATATGAACATTCGCCCAAATTCGTGAACCTTCACCTATTTTTTCTGTTTCAACTATTGCTCGGTCGTGAACAAAATAATTTGCCATATGTTATTTCATGAGTACTATTGGAAAAACATCATCTTGCGACCATTCTTGATCGGTATAATTTACAACAGATGCTTTTGCGGTAAGACTTTTAAATGCATGAGCAACTTTTGGACCAATTTCTAAGCGAATATACTTATCTGACTTTGCATCCAAAATAAGTCGTTTTCTCTCTCCAGTTTCAATGTTTTGCAAAATGACACTAACTTTTCCATGAACCACACCAAACCATTCTCGAATTCTTTTATGATAATGATTTGCCCTCACAATTCCTTTTTTGCTAAAAGTTACAAAATATATTTGTCCAAAATTCTCATATTTTTTTTCTAAATTAGACCTTTTAAGAAAAACAACTAAATCACCTCTGACATCGCTAAACTTATCAAAATATTCAATTTTATAATCCATATTTATTGTCTTGAAACGCTTGGTTTGTTAGTACTATTATACACAATAACTTCTAGAAAACTAGCACATGCTGAAAAAAAACACATATACGGCTCAAGTAACCAGAGTAACTCCTGATCTTGTATTGCCCGAACAATTCCAACAAAAAGTGGCGCAACAATGCTGAATGCATATAATGGCCAGATTTTTATACGCAACTGTTGAAATTTAGATAAATGAACTACTCTGTGTGTAATACCATATTGTTTTTTTTCAAGAGCATTTCTCGTTGCCCACCGCTGTTTTCGAATAAAATGATCCAAACTATGAATTGTATGATGATAGAGAGGAACTGAATGAATGTATGCAATGGATTTTTTCTGGTCTAAAAGATCAAGTACTGGCCGCACATCATCAAATGCGTCTTGTTTTTTTCTTACAAAACCTTTCCGAATAGCAAATCCTTGCGCAAACGCAATTAATGGTTTGTCAGGACTCGAACTGTAGTCATATACATCATAGATAGCGTTATGAACTAATGTTTTGTAGACTTTATGAAATGTACGAGCATTCGCTGCATTACTATACACAAAATGATTGTATGGGTCAGTGAATGTGTTAACATACTTTGTATAAATAGTATCCTCTTTACTGCTTTCGTGCTTTGGAAAAGCAGCATAAATTGATCTGTCATCAAAAACTTGAGCGATTATTTTAAGGCTTTCTGGATTTTCAAGAAAATTATCGACAGCCAAAACCATCATAATCTCACCTGTTGCTTTTGACATTCCCAAAGTAATTGCAGGTTCTGCAAGCCGCTGTGGATTATGAATAATCCTCACATCATATTTTTTTGCAATACTTAGCGTATTATCTGTTGATCCTCCATCCAAAACGAGAATTTCAAGAAGTTTCTTGGGATAAGATTGTTTTTGGAGTAACTCCAAAAAATCACCAATCATTGACTGATTATTAAATGTTGGAACAAGAATTGAAATTTTTGGCAAACTCTTCATAAGCTTTTGAGCAATTCTAAGCTTCGCGTAGCAACTTTGTCCCATGACAAATTTTTGGTAAACGTTAAACCATTTTCCTGATATTTCTTATATGTTTTTGTGTCTTGTAAAAGTTGTAACGATTCTTTAGCCATTTCTTCAGGAGAGTTTTGCTGCAAAACAATTCCAGTTACTCCATTTTTGACCACATCTCTAAGGCCGTTGACATTATATACAACAGCAGGTGTCCCCTGACTCGCAGCTTCCACAACAACAAGTCCCCATCCCTCTTTCACAGATGCATGAAGCAATAGATGTGCTTTTCCCATAAGTTCTAATTTCTTTTCTTCAGACACTCGTCCCCAAAACGTAATAGTTGAACCCAAATGGACAACCTTTGACTTAAGAAATCTAACATAATCCTTTTTTCCTGTTCCAACAATCCACAATTTTGCTTTAGGAGTATCTTGAACGATGATTTCAAATGCCTTTAATACCCTTTCTATTCCTTTCATTTTGACAAGCCTACTCACAAAAATAAACGTTGGATTTTCTTCTTTCTTAACAATTCCAATTTTTTCTATATGTAAACCATTAGGAATAATAGTAATATGCTTTTGCGGAATTCCCATAGTTTCTAAATCCTTTTTTGTCGAATCAGAAACTGTCCAAAATTGCGTGTTTTTGTAAAACAAGAAAAAAAACTTTTCTATCAATTTTCCCAAAATATTTACTGGGAAAGGATACATAAAATCCCAGATTTCTCCAGCAACCTCGTGAATAAATGCAATCTTTGGTTTCTTAACATAGAGAGGAGTAAAAAAAGGAATTCCATGAATTTCGTCTATAACAACATCAAATTTCTGACCAGAAAAAAGATAAAAAAAGGGAGCAAATATATATACACCGAGTGCTCCACCCCTTCGTACAATACTAATTCCATCAATAACTTCTTCTTTTTGTAAACCAGGATATCGCGACGCAAACCAGGTTACTTTATGTCCTTCTGCAACCCATCGCTTTGCGTGCTCTAACGTTACAAGTTCTGCACCGCCGGAAATAGGACTTTTTGTGTCACGCCAGTTAAGAATTAAAATATTCATCCTACATTAACTTTAAAATTTAATTCCTTATCGTAAACCCATTTCCTTTGATTACCAGTATCATAGTAATGTAGTATTTTAAGGCGATAGAAAACGGCAGATGTATCCCACATCATGCTTAGTATTGCTTTCCAGAAATTCGAAGAAGTGATAGATGACCAATGATTAAATGTCAATGTTACCGGAGCCTCATAAATTTTTGTATATCCAAGATAATTTGCAACTGCAAGCATTTCTATATCAAAAGCATATCTTTTAACAAGCAAACGAGGCAAAACATCTTCTAGTACTTTTCGTCTAAATACCTTCATACCAACTTGAGTGTCTCCAATAGATAATCCAAAGAAAGTTTTTACGAATATTCTGTACCCCCATGACATAACTCTTCTTTGCCATGGATAAGAAATATTAGAATTAGCATGTACCTTTGATCCAATAACAATATCTGCTTTATCTTTCTCAACAGTTTGAATCATATATAATAGCTTCTTTGCATCTAAATCCATTCCTGCATCCAAAAACGCAATAATATCACCCTTTGCATGAGCCATTCCGTATCGAACTGCATATCCTTTCCCTTTATTATGAGGATAACCAATTACGGAAATTTTGGAAGATTTTACTTTTTTTGCATTATCAAATGTTTTATCAACCTTTCCATCAACAACCACAATCATCTCATACGTGTACTCAAATTCATCGAGAACATTTTTTATCTGTAGCAGATTTTTCTTGATAGTTCTTTCCTGCTTATACGCTGGAATTATTAATGAGATTTGGGGTGACTTTTTTCGCGAATCCATATTCTTTCCCATAATATATCAGAAGCGCAATAAGCACCACAAGAGTGGAGCAAATAGAAGACAAAAGGACTTGAGAGAAAGTATCATGCAGGATTACTATTAAACCAATTTGCAGCATTGCTCCAAAACCAAGAATATAGGCAATTCGCGTCAAATTAAGTGAGAGAAAAAAATTGACAATCACATTAAGTACACTATAGAGCGTAATAAAAATAGCAAATAATCCTAAATAAGGTACTCCTGCAAGATATCCTTTTCCGCCCAGAAAAATTGTTATCACAAGACTAGGAAATATTATATATCCAAGAGAAATAACAAATGAAGGAACAAGGACAAGTGCTGCACTAAGAAGAAAAAGAGATGTTGTATTTTCTCCCTTAGAGGTACGCTTGACAAGAAGGGGAAACATAACAGATGGAATAGGCGCAGTGAAATACAAAATAACTTTTCCAACAAGAGATAATCCAGCATATATTCCAGCTTGAGAAGGAGTGAAAAAGTGTTTTACCAGAAGAACATCTGCAGAGATTAGTGAAGAAAGCGAAAGTATTGAAATTGCAGCAGGAAGTCCAAATTTAAAAATTTCTTTTGTGGAAATTTTTACAGAAGTACTGCTATGTACAGCAAGTATTAAACGCAAAGGAATAAATGAAAGGATATATGGAATAAATACAGCAAGAACTATTGCTATAAAAATTCCATAGAGACGCAGTCCAATATATAAGAAAAACACACCAACGACAAGCCGAATAAGAGCTCCTAAAAGTGTTGTAAAGGCAATAAAATCAAATCGAAAAATACTTTGTAAATATGCATTGTTACTAATTGAAATATACGCAATGCAAATTAGTATGCCAACAAACAAAAGCAAAATAATATTAGTCACATGAAGAAAATTTCCCACAAATGGAGATAGAATCATAAATCCTAAAAAAAATATTCCGGAAAAAATGCTTATTCCCTTTAAAACTTTTATGTATAGTTTTTTTGCATGAGATTTTTCACCTCGTGATAAAAATTCTGTTGCAAATTTAACTACAACCGTTGTCAAAGAAGCTGAAGGAATAGTTAAAAGAGTAAACAAAGCGATAAGACTTGCATAGGTCCCATATTCTGCATATGTTAACTTTCGAATAACAAGAAGATTAAACAAAAAAGCCAATACATTGGCAAAAAAAGTCCCTAAAAATAAATATGAACTTCCAGCAATAAGTTCATGTTGTACAATTTTTTTACTGAGCAAAATAAACTTTTTTTTCATAAGAAAAGAGAATTGGATCCTTTACTCATTTGCTGCTTTTGTATATGCTCGAAGCGTCTGTTCAGCAGTTTTTTTCCAAGAAAATTGTTCGGCCTGAATAAGTCCTCTTTTTGAGAGTTCTTTTCGCAATTTATCGTCCCACCAGAGTGTTTTGATCGCCCCAGAAATATTGTATACATCATAGGCATCTATATAAAAAGCAGCATTATCAGCAACTTCTGGAATAGAACCTTCTTTTGAAGTAATGACAGGAACCCCACAAGCCATTGCTTCGAGTATCGGAAGGCCAAATCCTTCGTAGAGAGAAGGCATTACAAAAATATGCGCATAGTTATATAAAGCAACAAGCTCTTCCATAGAAACAAATCCAATTCTATGAATATTTTTATTTTCCTTTGCCATTGCTATTGTTTTAACCAAATCTTTATTCCAAGGGTTAGTGGTATTAATCGTTTCGTCGCTGGCAAGAGCCTTTCCAACCATTACTAGCGGTACATTTGCCAAAACAGCAGCATCAATAAGACGAGGAAGATTTTTATTCCAAGTCGCGTCACCGACATACAAGGCGAATTTTTTGGGTAATCTAAATTTGGCAAGTACATCTTGTGCTTTCTTTTTTGAAATAACCTTAAATTCTTCTCCTGCCGCTAAATAAACTGTATGTATTTTTTTCTCAGAACATGAAGTAAATTTTATAATATCTTTTTTTGAAGAGTTTGAATCGGTGATAATAACTTGCGACTGCATAAGAAGCATCTTTTGAATCTCCCATCTTATATTCCCTTTTATTCCAGCGGGAAATTCTTTTGGAAATACTAGTGGCGTGAGATCATGAACTGTCACTACAGTTTTTGCTTTTGGAAATAATGGTAATGTAATAAAAAAAGGATCGAAATAAGGAAAATGCACAACGTCTATGTCTGGTGGAATTTCATGTTTCTTTGTAAAAAATATATATTGATTTCGAGGAAAGTACGATTGCAAAGCCTCTTGAAGGTGTTGTAAATAAAAGCCTGTTCCTCTAACTCTATGTCCTGTTTTTAGTGGCGAAATATCAATGGCGATTTTCATATCTTTTAGTAATAAATATCGTGCATTTTTCTACTCCAAAAAATGCAACAAGATAGACAATCGGTAAATAAATAATAAGGTATCGAGATGTAATTTGTCCAAAACTAAAAAATGCTATATAAAGTACTACCCATAACATAAGAGGCTCTACAGCAGGTCTCTTATTAATCTTTCCAAAGGCATAAAGTCCAATAGATACAAAAGCAATAGTTAGACCAAGGGGCCAGGTAATAAGCCACTGAGAATCTGACAACACAGGCTTATTGCCAAACCATACATACCACTTATTAAGATATATAAGTGGCCAGATTGAGAAAGGTAAAATTAGTTGACTTTTATGATACAAAAAAACCCACTTTTGTATTCCTAAAAATGATTTCAGTGAATATCTGTAAGCAAAAACTCGAACATAAGATAATAATAAAACACCAATACTTATAAGAAAAGATGTACATATCTGTAAAAGTTTTTTATACTGTTTTCGTAGTAATAGAGAAAGTACCCATGTTCCGAGTACCACAAACCCCGTGATAAAAAATTTTGTTGCCATAAAACATCCAAGAAGTAATCCCCCTACACTATAAAATGCCAAAGGTTCTTTCTTACTGCTTCCTTTATTAAAAAAATAGAAAGAGAAAATCAAAAACGCGAGTTGCATAATATCCAGAAGCGGAGTATACACTAACTGGTTTTTAAAGAAGGGTTCGAAACTAACCAAAAGGATAGCCAGAAGTGCTGTAAGACGATAAGAAAATATTTGCATTCCAAGAAAATACAATCCAAGTAAAGAAAAAATTGAGAATAAAAGAACAATAATATTCTCATTATGAAAAACAACTGCAGAAACACCAATAAGATATCGCCCAAGAGGTGGAGTGTCAGGAGCTATTAAATGAGGTCCTACTCCTTGTATATATGCTCCCCCGGCATAAGCATTAATAACCTCATCTGGCGCCCACCCAAGGGGATGTTTGTTTACGTATTGGGAATCTTTATAGATTTTTTCGAGTTGTGGAAATCGTTTCCAATAATCAAAAACAAAAAATTTATCCTTTCTTGATAGTACTGGGATGAGAAGGTTAATGCAGATAAGAAGAACACATACAAATTGAACACCAAGCAAAAGTTTTTTTTGCATATATCACTGCTTTTTTGTATGCCACTCCCATGCGGTTTTCACAATAGTTTCTAAATCTGAATACGCAGGATTAAATCCAAGTTCATTTTTAATTCTTGTGACATCTGCAATAAGTTGGTCTGCATCACCTGGCCTTCTTTCTCCATAGTGAACATTAACCTTTTGTCCAGATATTTTCTCTACTGCCTCTAAGACTTGTTTGTTGGAATATCCATGTCCAGTCCCAACATTATATTGATACGTACCCGGCTCTTTTTGGAGTTTTTCAAGGGCTAGCATATGTGCCTGTACTAAATCCAAAACATGAATATAGTCACGTACACATGTTCCATCTGGTGTATTGTAATTTGTTCCATACATCGTGAATTGAGAATTGTCTAAAAGAGCACGCATAATATTTGGGATAATGTGCGTTTCAGGAATATGTCTTTCTCCAAGTGTAGCGTCTAGTGCTGCTCCTGCAGCGTTGAAATAGCGCAAACAAACAGAATTAAGTCCTTTTGTCTTCCCATACCATGATAAAATTTTTTCTACCATAAGTTTACTTTCGCCATATGGATTTTCTGGATTTTTTGCATGAATTTCTGGAATAGGAATGGTTGTTGGATTTCCATACACTCCTGCTGTAGAAGAAAAGATAAAATTATTTTGCCCAACACGCAGTATTTCTTCTACAACATTAAGAGAAGCGGAAATGTTGTTGTCAAAATACTTAAATGGATCTTCCATAGATTCTCCCATGGAGATGTATGCTGCGAAATGAATTACTCCGTCAAATGTATCTTCCGAGAATACAGAAGCAACAAAACTTCTATCCCTTAAATCTCCTTTTTTTAAAACAGCCCTCTTGTCTACTGCATCTTCATAACCCTTTTCAAAACTATCGGCAACAACAACTTGGTGACCATTATCGAGAAGATGTCTGGTCATAAAACTTCCAATATATCCTGCTCCACCTGTTATTAGAATTTTCATAATTTATCTAAAAATCAGATTTTGATAGTAATTGGGATCCACTTGGGGATCGTTCACTGGAATTACTAGCTTTTCTACTATTATATTACCCGGGAAAACTTTTCTCAACATAACAGTACCTGTGGTATGAAGGACATGCGTCTTCCAATACTCATGTGCATTAGCATCTCCTGCCAAAGGCGGATACATCACAAGATACGTTGTAGGTAATTTTTTACTTTCTGGCATATACCCAGAGGACTTACCTAACCACCAGAAAAGATAATCCATACCATAGGTAAAAGTCTCAGGAGTATAAACAAAATATCCAAAGTTACTTCCTTTACTATCTTTTATTATCCATGCAACAATGCTTTTTTGCACCTGATACGAGCCTGCAGTTTGATTTGGAGAAAAAGGAATGGCATATTGTTGTTTTAAAGACTCAAGAATTGGTAAACTCGTTACTACAAAAAATAATACAACCAAAACAAGCCCCACTTTTTTACTGGAAATCTGCTGCATGAGAAGTGCAAACCCAAAAGCAACAGGTATAGTAAGCCCCAGTACGTATTCAGGCCATACGACAAACGGATATACTAGGAAGAAAATATATGTGACAAAAGGGAAAAAAGTCAGCAGAATAAATTCTTTAACAAATTCTTTCTTAATTCTTCCTGTTTTGACCATGAGAATCCCTGAAATAAGCATTAGTAGACAAAGCAAAAGAACAAAAAGAGAATCTGTATAGAAAATTGATTCATAGACTCCCCATAGACTTTTTGCATGCTCAAAGATTCTTTCTGGAAAAGCAAGATACCCTTTTACAGCAGTATTATTACTATGAAAAAAACTTATAATTGCTTTTGTGGTAAGGAATTGGTGTCTTATATCAAAAAAAATAAAGGTAATAAGCGAGAGGAAAAAAGCAGTAATACTTCCAATAATAACCTTCCAATTTGTCCATGCTTTTTTTTGAAGAAAGAAAGTTAACAAGACAACCGGAACCAACATAATTGCAGATGCTGTTTCAAACTGAAAAGAAAGTCCGGTAAAAAACGCGGCAAAAATAAAACTTTTTATATCTCCTCGTAGGAATCTAATAATGAAGAAAAACAATAGTATAAAAAGCAGTGGCATCATATTTACTCCAATAGTATTGGGAATATTACTCCAAATAACAGAAGATGTTGCTAAAAGAAAAGCAACAAAAACAGCAAACGTTTTCCCATATAGTTTCTTCCCAATAAAAAACCCTACAGCAACTGTTATCACCGCTAAAAAAATATAAAAATAGGCAAATACAAGTGGATTTCCATATCCTAAAAGGAAAACAGGCACAAGAAGATAAAGCCAAAGTGGTCCATGGAAAAATCCACCCAAACCACTATGAGTACCAATAAGAGCCAGTTTGTGATTTACAACTATGTCCTTAACAAGAAGAAAATCTCGCCCTTGGTCTGCTAAAAAGAAAAAATCTTTCGCAAAAATCATGCGGCTTCCAAGAAGAACGGTTATTAAGATACATAAACACAGCAGTAAATAATCATAATATCGTACAAAAAAACTTTTTATCATATATTTATATATTTGATATATGCTACCGGAAATCTGAGTGCCGAGAAAAATGCCCACACAAATCCCTGCCATCCATCCATAAAACCTTTATGTCGTCCATATACAAGCATAAAAGAATACAAAGGAAGAAAAAACACATACTTCAGGAATGTACCTGGATCTTTTCCAAGGTTCTCTTCTTGATATTGTTTGGCAATAAAACTTGTATATCTTCTAAAACGCATAAAATACCTTCCAAATTCTGGATCTGCCAAATGATCCAAAGGTTGTTTTAAGTAACCGGTCTTGCCTTCGACAACAGCCTGTTCATGCACATCTTTTTGTGGCAATCTTCCTTTCCCTTTTTTGTAGAGTCTTAACGTATAGTCTGGATAGACTCCTCCTTTCATTAAATACCGACCCAAAAACCAATTTTTCCTTGGAATCCAGTATCCATTCACAAGACTGGAATCGTTATGTAAATTTTTGTTTGAAATTGAAATAACATCTGTAATTTCTTTTTGAAGTTGAGGAGTGACTCTTTCATCAGCATCAAGTTGTAAAATCCAATCTTTTGTTGCCAATTCAATTGCTTTTTGTTTGTTAATATGGAAATTTGGGAGATTTTTTGTGACATGAACTTTTGCCCCAAATTCTCTTGCAATTTCTGCAGTTTTGTCGCTTGACGTCCCATCAACAACAATAATTTCATCTGCAAAATTTTTTACAGATTCTAGACAAGCTGGTAAATTTTTTTCTTCGTTATATGTTGCGAGTACAACTGATAAACTCATATCTTTTCTCGTGTTTGTACAATTATTCCTCCTGGTAATACAACCCTGTCTGTCATTCTGCTTGTTTTTTCTCTTTGGACCTTCCAATACCATGCGCCTACATTGTTATCATCTGTCTCAAAGATGACAAATAGTTTATTTGCAGTTTTAGTTGGTTGATAGTGAAAAGTATTTTTCCCGTACCATGCAAAAAGATATTGATAGGGATAATCTATTCTTGCAGGAGTGTATGTTTCATATGCAAATTCTTTTCCATGGGCATTTTGATATACATAATCTATTGCCTTCAATTGATTCCTATATACAGATGGGTCACCTACCCATGGTTTCCCAAAAAATTGTGCATATACCGAAAAAGGATTAACAAAAACTCCAAGAAAGATAACAATTGCAGATATAAGCAGCTTATTACCATAATTCTTCAATAAAAAATATATGCAGATACCAAAGACAAGGAGAAAATAGACAGGCAATGCAACAAGGTAGTGCGAAAAAACATCATGTGTAAAAAATAAAAGTCCAATAAAAAAAACTCCAGATATAATACCAACGACTTTTACAATAAAAGATGCTAGTGATTGTTCATGATGCCTAACAAATAATGTAGTTTGCATAGCAATAACAACAAGAGAAATAATACTCAGAGGTATCATTTGTCCAAAAGCCCAGTTGAATGTATCCCAAAACATACTAAATCTTTGCATGAGAAGTGAGAAAAATGAGAATGGCTGCACATTTGATGAGGAATTTTTTGCAAGTTGCAAGATATGAGTTGTCATAACAAAATTGTGTTTAACTTCAAAAAATATGCGCGGAGAAAAAATGATTAGTATTCCAAGTAAAAAGAAAAGTATTCCCTTTTTTGTAAACTCTTTTCTGAGTAGTAAAATACTTGCTAGTATAATCCCTATACTAAATAGCAATCCAAAAACAACCTCCGAATCAATTGTTAGCCCCAAAAATATTCCAAGAAAAGTATATGAAAGCAGTGAAATCCCATTTTTTTTAAGTCGCACTAAAAGAAAAAGAACAAGGACAACAAAGAGTTGGGAAATATTAGGATTCCAAATTTGTACAGAAAGAGAAATTGTTACAGAAGAAAAAGCTATAAGACCTGCTAAAAATGCTCCAAGCAATTTTCCTTCTACATAAACTCCAAGCGCATAGGCGCAAAGTATTGTCGCCATTCCAACAATAACCATAAAAAAAGCTACTGCCTGAGGATTACCACCGCTAAGAAAAAATGCGGGGGTAATAAAGTAATACCACCAAGGACCATAAAATAACCCAGGAAGACCAGTAGTTGGACCAATTAACGGAATTTTGTGAGCATATACGATTTGGGAAACGTTCAGCATATCGCGCCCAACATCGTATGTAAATGCAAATGTTTTAGCAAAAACAGGTTGTAACCGAATTGTGAGTCCAAGAAAAAAAATTACAAAAAAAAGAATGTTAGGGATGCTAATATATTTTTTGAAGTAATTCATTTTACTGACACTTCCTGAACCATATTATTGCTTAGAAGCTCGGCAATAATCTGAGGTGCATCCTCTTTACGAATATAAAGTCTCCCATCCAAATCTACCTCTTGCGTCTTCGGAATAAGTGATTTGTAGGTTTTATTACCATCTTTATATTTATATAAAACAACATAATGATCTGAAAGTTCTTGAATAAAAGCAGTTGCATAATCTTGTGGCACTTTTCCCCAAACAGAAAAATATGGGTTAAACCAAATGATTTTTGGTTTGGTTTGCTCGATATCCATAACCATCTGAGAAGAAATCCTATCTGAATATCCCATTCCTGGATTTAAGATATGGTATCTTGATGCAAGTTTACCCTGAACATAAAAAAGTTCTTGAAACTCAAATGGACCTACCCACACATATTCGTTTGAACTAACTAACTTGTTAATAATTGGAGCAAGTTCTGGATTATCGTAAATTCTTGGGGCTGTTCCCATGTATTTAGGATAATATTTTTCATTAAATTTATTAACAAAAAACAATCCGGTAAATACTGCATATAATCCTAAAATCCCAAATAATATACCAAACACTATTTTTTTACCAAGAAATGTTACGTTGTTAAGATCTTTGTATATTTCCGGAAGTACAAAACAAATATTAAGTATAGATACAAAAATATAGGTTGCAGATTGGTAATCGTGTTCTGCCGAAAGTAATGGATTACTTCTCGCATTTGCATAAATAATTACATACATCAAAAAAAGTGGAAGAGTTCGATACCCTTTAAAAAATAAATAGATAAGTAAAACAACATCTCCAACGGCAAGCGTAATATTTAATGGATACTGTAGATTAAAATCTTTTACCTGAACTAAAAGGGTAATAAATCCATCAATAACAGTATGAGCGATAACAATTGCAAATCGGATAGGATTAATGTGTTCTGCACTTCCTGGATAATTATATATATAGTATTTCTGGTTAAACGTTATCGATTGATATAAGTAATCTGATGTGCTTTTTGTACTAATGAGATAGATACCAAAAATAATATAAGGAATTACAATCAAACTTACTGCCTTAATTGTTTTGAGGGAAAATAATTTATTTTTTTGCTGTCTTATATAAGAAAAAGCCAAAAAAAGATATATTCCAAGAGCCAAATAAAGATAGGTTAACGAACTCAATAGAGAAATTGTTGTAAGAATTGAAATAACTGCAATATCGTTTAACGTAAGTAATTTTTTGTAATATTCTTTAAGAAAAATTATTGCATAAACAGTAAGCAGGCAAAATGCAGAAACATTGTCCGCAAGAAGCATCTGTGACCAGAAATATGTTGATCCAACAGCAAGCGTTGCTATAACAGCAGGGAAAAATGCAGATTTTTGACTTCCAAATTGTTTTCGAAGGAAAAGGTATGATACGGCCAGAAAAATGAATAATAATATATTGTAAACTACTCGAAAATGAACAAACGAATGTCCACTAAAAAGTAAAACAATGCTAGAAACAAAATATGATGCTGGCCCATGATGGGTGAAAAATCCTATGTAGGGTAAGCGCCCATGCAGAATATACCATCCTCCCAAAAGGTTATCAAATTCGTCAGGATAAGATTCATGGAAAGCATCAAGAAAGAAAATAAAAAATATGAGTGTCCAAAATGCCAAAGTATAGTAAAAACTTGGCGAAGTCAGGAGCTTTTTCCAGTCGAAAGATACTATATGCCTCTTTAGGCCAAGCAAGGCTGTCATAGCTTGATTGTACAAAAATCAAGACTACGGTTGCAAGAGAGAAGCCACAAATTGATTTATTCAATCTCAAGTGGTTTTTTTGTGTATGGATTTATAATTTCTATTGGAAGTTTGCCCATAATTTGATGTTGAACATACAATGTTTGACTCGATGGGAAAAATCGTACTGCTGTAGCAATATCTTTGGACGCCCTACCATATTCCCCTAAACGATACTCCGCAATAGACAAATACATCCATAAATCCGAAAGTCGTGGATATGCATTCAACGACCAGTTGATAAACGAAATCGCTTTCTGTGGATTCTCCTGTGTTGCAAGAAATTCTGCATAAAAAACATAATTATTTGGATGATGAGATATATTTGGGGAATTAGTGAGAAATTTCAAAGAAAGAAGATAATATTTATTTGCACGAGCAGTATCTCCTGTTTCCTCATACAATTTTGCAAGATTATTTGTATTGACTTCATTTGGGAATAAACTAACGGCTTTTTTTTCGTGAATTAAAGCATTGTTAATATCACCTGTTAATAAAAGCTCTGTTGCGAGATTATTTTCCAAATCAAAACTATCTGTCAATTTTTCATCATGAGAATAAAGAGTTAAAGCATCGGCCCAATTTGTATTTCTTATCATGGTTCGGATTGCAAAGAGTAACAATAAAAGCAAAAATTGAACAAATAATACATGCTTCACTTTTTGATTAATATGTTTTTCTATGGTTATCCACACAACTCCCAATATTCCAAGAAATCCTGCAATTGGTAGATAAAACCATCTATCTGCAACAGTCATATCCAATGGAATTATTTGCAA
>PPGL01000067.1 GCA_003173915.1 Candidatus Levyibacteriota bacterium
AAAACAGGGGAGCTCAATACATTTTCCCATGACGGCGGAATTGTATTCACTGATGATGGAGATTACATTATTGTTGTGTTGTCAGAAAGCGATAATCCTCCTGATGCTAATGAGAGAATTGCTCTTGTTTCAAAAAATGTATACGATTACTTTTCAGGGGGAAATTAATACACGTATTATATTTTAAACAACGCAAGTGCTTTATACACAAGGAGAGCTGGCCAAATAAACGCTTCGAAAATACCGACAATTCCCATCCAAAAAGAATGGGCATGTTGGATAAAATAAACAAGTGCACCAATAAAACCTAGTCCATATACAACGCTTGATGCTCCTGTATGTTTCATATATTTTCTGTGCAAAAACTATTGATCTATATTTGTACCCTTGAAAAGGGGTATCCCCCAATAATAAGTAAAGAAAATGTTAATGTTCCAAGAACCGCAATATCTCTTGCCAAACCGATTTGAGAGAAAGCAGTAAGCGTTACACGCAGTCCTAAATCCGTTAAATTTTTTTGTGAGGTTAATTACTTCGAGAATATTATAAGCTGCAGAATCACTTGCCACAATTTCTATTATACACTTGTCCTATGAAAATGGTAGCAAAATATTCACTGAAAAAATTAAAAGCAGCATGAAGAAACGCAAGAAGAAAGAGCATCTGCTCTCTCTTCTTTGCTACATTAGCAATTAGTTAGCTCATTTCATTAGGCTGCTCTGCCATATCAAGTGCTTTTACAATGCTTCCTGCAGCAGATACTGTTCGTGCAGTACCCACGACTGGAGCAATCGCAATAAGTGTTCCAATAGCGCTATCTGGTGAAATTCCTAACTCTTTGCCAATTTTTAAATTAACAAGCCACGAAGCAGGAGGAGCATCCATTGCCGTAAGTGCCGCAATTCGGACAAGCATAAAGGTTTCTGCATCAAGACCGGATTTTTCATAGGAATCCTCCAAACTATGTTTTAACTCGTCCATCCCTTCTAGATCTCCCTCTGAGAGTGCTTGCAAACTGGAGTGCATACTATGTGCCATAATTTTCACCTCTTTTCTTTGTGGAATACATAACTAGTATCACTATACGTAGTAAATAACGAATAAAGACGCTGTAATGGTTGGGAAATAAACAAAACGGATTTTGGAACAGACTCTCGACACAATTTATCTGAGAAATAAAATGTATATTTGGCCTGTTTCTACACTCTCTCAAGTTGCAGTCTATGACGACGAAGATCTGCATTAAAAATTGCCATAGAGCCAACAACAATTAATGCGCCAATTCCTCCAACAACAGTTGCTGCCGGTGCACCAATAAGTTGAGCAACAAATCCTCCTTCGATATCACCAAGTTTGTCTCCTGTAATCCAAAAAAAGCTATAAAAAGAATAAAGTCTTCCCATCATTGTATCGGGAGTAAATGTTTGCCTAATAACAGAGCGAATGGTAACACTTACTAAATTTGCCCCACCAACAACAATAAGCGCACAAACAGAAAGGAAAAATGATGTTGATATACCAAAAACAATTGTTGCAAAAGCATAAATACCAACAGCAGAAAGTAATACTTTGCCTTGACTATATATTTGTCTCCCACGAGAAAGGAAAAATCCTACAATGACTGCACCAATTGCAGGAGAAGCGTACAAAATTCCAAGTCCTTTTGCACCAACATGTAACACATCGTTTGCAAAAATTGGCATTAGCACAATCGCCGAAGCAAACAAGACACTAAGGGCATCAAGCATCATCGATGACCACATAACTTTTTGGGAAATAAGAAATACATATCCCTCCTTTACGCCGGCAAAAGAAACAGCTGTTTTTTCTCCTACAATTTTTCCTGAATATGCCATGCAAGCGAGTGTAACAAGAGAAACAACTGTCGAAAACGCATCAAGAAAATATATGTTTCCAACACCAATTGATGCAATAAGAAATCCAGCAATTGCCGGCCCAATCATTTCCGATAAATCTTCTTGCAAGCCAAACGTGCTTGCTGCGACAGTTAAATCTTGCTTATCAACAAGTGCAGGCAAAACCGATCCATACGCTGGATAATTAAATGAATTAATTATAGCAACAGTAGCAATAATACTATAAATGATTGTTGGCGAAATAGTATGTGTCACTGTAGTAATGCCAAGAAGAAAAGATGTACCAACAAGGAGTAGTCCTGTGATATACAAAATTTTTTTTCGATTGTAGGCATCTGCAACAGCTCCACCAAAAAAGTTAAAGATGAGAAGAGGAATCGCTTGAAATACACCAATTAGTCCAAGTGCAAAAGGGGAGTGGGTCAATAAATACAACTGCCAACTGATTGTTACAGTAAGTAGTTGGGTTCCAATCCGTGCGATAAAATCCGAAAGCCAGAAAAGGCGAAAATCTCTGTAGCTAAAGGCTGGAAAATGTTTCAAAATGTTTCGTCCCATTACAGCAAATTTATTTCTTGCTATAATTATCTCATGAAAACAACAAAAAATGCCAACCAAAGCTTTTTTGTACTGACAAAAACTCCTCCTTCAATTCTCGTTATCTTAGCAATCATTTGTTATCAACTCGGCGCTGCAATTGCAACGCAGCTTTTTGGACTCATTGGACCAGGCGGAACAGTACTGTTTCGTGTAGGATTTTCTGCGTTATTTCTAGTAATAGCTCAAAAAGGACTTCCAAAAGGAGTAAAATCAAAAACACTTCTGTGGACAATTGCATATGGTTTGTCTCTTGCTGGAATGAATTACACGTTTTATTCTTCATTTGCTCGTATTCCACTTGGTATTGCATCAACAATTGAATTTGCTGGACCACTTGCAATTGCTGTTATTGGATCAAGACGTACTATTGACTTTATCTGGGTTACTATGGCAACTATTGGTATTATTTTATTTGCCCCATGGACAGGAGCAACGATAGACTCACTTGGAGTTTTACTCGCTCTTATAGCAGCTTTCTGTTGGGCTTTGTATATACTACTTGCTGCTAAAGTAGGCAAACTCCTTCCTGGAAGAGATGGACTCACACTTGCAATGATTTTTGGAGGAGTGGCAATGATACCAATTGGGGTAACAAGTGCTGGAAGCGCACTTCTTAATCCATTCGCGATTGCAGCTGGACTTATTGTTGCGTTTCTTTCTTCAACGCTTCCATACTCATTTGAAATTGAAGCACTCAGAAGAATGCCAACGCAAGTATTTGGAATTCTTGTAAGCCTTGAACCAGCTATTGCAACGTGTGCCGGGGTACTATTACTTCATCAAGCACTTTCACTTCGAAGTATTTGTGCACTTATATTGGTAACTGCTGCATCACTTGGAGCAACAATTGAGAAAAATAAAAATAAAAAAACCGTTAAGGTTGCAGTTGTAGAATAAGTTAATTAATACGATCAGTAATGTCTATGTCTTTGAATTATCAGAAATGGATTTCCATTGCCTCCACCATCTGGACCTCTTTGATAAACAACACCTGGCGATGATTGTTGTGAATTTTCAATTTCTTGGGAATTAGCATTTGTCCGTGCAACTGCAAAACTTTGACCATCGCTATTGAGTATTGACGCTTGTGCTAATAAATTAGCTCCTCCTGTTGCACTCATCGCAATAGGTTGTGCTCCTGCCTGTGCAGCAGTTATTGACTCCCCATTATTTATAGCCTTTGCATTAGAAAGATAGACAGTACCAAAATCATCAAGTGGCATTACTTGCTGAACTCCACTTGGCGCTTCTTCAATCCAATCTGCAGAAGAAAGAGAAGAATCATAGTGCACTTTTGTTATTGCACTTTGGTGACGCGTATTATTGGTAACGGTAATTTTCCACGCGTTTTGTCCATCTTTTGCAAGAGAAACACTTACTGAATCTCCTTGACTCATTGGGATATTAAACGGTTGAGACATATCAGGCAATGTTTCGTAGAATGCAGTGTAGGTTGTTTGTCCAAAATTATTTACTGTAGCTTGTGTCCCAGCTTGAATTAAATCGTCACTATTGACACCACCAACACCAACCCAGGTTGCATCTGCGCCGGGTGATGTTCCTTGTACTTGTGGAACTATCCACGTAGCGCTTACTCCCGTGTATGTTCCTCCTGTTGCTGAATATCCAGCCCAATTTCTGGAAATACTCGCATTTGGCGCAAATGTCAAAGATTGCGGCGATTGATTGTTTGACGAATTATTTCGAGGAGTAATTGCCGGTGCAATCGTGCTAACAACAAGTAACACAATACCAACAATTGCCGATGATACCTGATTTATAATTGACATGGGTTTACCATAAGAAAAAAATCTTAAAGTACCATGAAAATTAAGGCAAATTGGGAAAGAGTTACGTAAAAAAATAATAAAAATGAGGTAGGATAATTGTTTTAGATTTTAGTACGTTTAATATCTTTTCGAGTAATCGTTAGAAAACTTACAAAAATAACAATTAACACTCCCAAACCCAAACTTGTTTTCCCTGTACCAAATCCTATGCCGCCAGCGTCAGAAGTTCTCCCAAACCAATCTGCAAAGGAAGCACCAAATGGTCTTGTCATAATATATGCAAACCAAAATGTGAAGACTTCATTTACTCTAAAAAATTTGTATAAAACAAGCGGAAGAATAAAAAGTATGCCAAATAAAATTCCTGAGGTAACATACCCCAGCTGAAATGTCACTGCTGTCATATCCCCCGCAGCAGTACCAAGCGCAAACGTGGTAATAACAGTTGCCCAGTAAAAAATTTCCCGACGAGGAGTATAAATACTGTGAATTGAAAGTGTTTTTTCAACGTTATGCCAAATGAAAAAAATAAGTAAAAGAACTACAGCAAAAAAAATTGTTGAAATGTAGTAGGGAATACCAAACCCAATATGAAGCACATCTGCAGCCATTGTTCCAAAAATTGCAACCATAGTAACAGCAAGCCAATATATCCAGGCAATATATCTACGAACCCACAACTGCAGTACAATTGCAACAGAAAATCCTACTGCTCCAAGCATAACTGCAAAAAAAGGATTAAAAGTGTGTACCAGAAAATCCGATGTTGATTCTCCCATTGCTGTTGTAAGAAGTTTGATAATCCAAAAATAAATAATTACTTCAGGAACTTTTCTTTCTATTTTTCGAGCAAGGTAGCGACAAATCACTTTTTTAGTATAGCAATTGGAGTCAAAAAATTATAGAAGATGGTTGATAAAACATGAACACAGAATAATTCTCTCACACGTTGCGTGGAGAAATGCTGAATAGACAGCTATGGTTCAAACCATATATTTTTTATGCATGCCTATACACTGTAAGTGCCCAGATAACGGCTATATCTAGAGCAATAATAAGTATTGACCACAGAGGGTAATAAGGAATATAGAAAAAATTAGCTATTGCACTAATAGTAGCAAGTATTATTCCAATAATTCTTGCCCAAAGACGACCAGAAAAAACATAAAATCCTGCCAGTCCAACAATAAGTCCTACAATCAAATGTATCCAACCCCACGTGTTTACGTTAAGATAAAAAGCATAATTATGTCCAACTATATAGAAATCTTGCCGTAGAATTGCAGCCAGTCCTTCAAAGAATTGGAATAAACCGCTTATAATCATGACTGTTCCTGCAAATGCAGTAAATCCAAAAACCCACCCGCTTGATCTTTCTGAATTGTTCTCTTGTCTTGCCATAATCTCACCCCCTTTAAAAAATATTCCTATGAATGTTTCAGACATGTATATGACTAAAAATTTATAAGAATTACGCAGGGTTATTTGTAAGAGGTACCAGAGATATTAGTTTCTTTTAAAGAAAAAATGGAATAAGTGCCTTGACTCTTTTTTTATACGCCGTATATTCTGTTGGGAAATGTTCTACCATGAAGGCTTCTTCTTGTTTCAGCTTGTACAAGAGAAATAAAAACACTAGAAGGAAAAGCATACAGGTACCAAGTGTTAATGTAGAGAATACAAAGCCAGAAAGTAACAGTAAAAATCCTGTGTAAATTGGATGCCTCATATATCCATAGATTCCAGTTGTTATAAGCTCATGATCTTTCTTAAAATCTATCTGTCCACTCCAATTCTTCCCAAGCGTCGCTCTTGCAACAATTGCAATGCTAATACCACCGACAGCAAATATGATACTAAGAAAGTTTGTTATTAGTGATTCCCTCATAAGTTCGATTGAAAATAAGGGAACTCCGTAAAAAACTCTAAAATGATTGAATATCCAAAAAGCAATTATTGCGCCTACAACAATCCACCGATAATCCCAATAGCTTTTTCTTACTTCTTGTGTTGGTTTTACATTTCGTGCTTGTATTGCCCAATAT
>PPGL01000101.1 GCA_003173915.1 Candidatus Levyibacteriota bacterium
TAGAAAGTATTGCCAGTCCTAACGCACCTCCCATTTGTTGAGAAGTATTGATTAGTCCTGAAGCAAATCCTGCTTCATGTGATGGCACACCAGACGTCGCAGCGGCATAAATTGGCATGTAGGTCATACCAATACCTATAGGCATAAAAATAAATGTTGGTAACAAATTAAGAAAATAATTCCCGTCTACAGGAAGTGTCGATAAATACAAAATCGCCATACCTGCGATGAGTGGTCCAATAATAAGAAACCGCTTAAATCCCCATTTGCCAACCCATTTGGGAATTCTTGTTGACATAAAGGCTAAAATAAGAGGGAAGGGAAGAAAGCTTAAGCCAGTCAGTGCAGGAGAAAATTTCATAATATTTTGTAGATATAATGTAGTAAGAAAAAACATACTAAGCATAGTCCCATACATTGGAGCCATCATAACATTTGCTCCAACGACATTGCGAATCTTAAAAATAGAAAGAGGCATTATCGGATGTTTATTTTTTGATTCATTAAATAAAAACGCAATAACAAGTATTACTGACAAGAGAAAAACAATAATAGTTTTTGCTGATAACCAACCCCATTGCGATCCTTCACTAAATACTAACACTTGAAGCATTAAACTGACCGTAATAAAGATCGCTCCTAAAAAATCCAGATGTTTTGGCAAATTTTCAATTTCATCTTTTGGTACCATTTTAGAAATTGCTATTACTATAGCTATCCCCACAGGAACATTTATGAAAAAATTCCAACGCCAATTAATATATTGTGTAAGTGCCCCTCCAAGAAGTAACCCTATTGCTGCACCACCACTTGCTATGAGTGTCCAATACGCGAGTGCCTTATTTCTTGCAGGTCCATCTTTAAATGTCACTACCACAATTGATAATGCAGATGGTGACATAAAGGCTGCAGATAATCCTTGTAATGCTCGTAGAATAATTAAAAGAGGGGCAGATTGAGATATGCCGACAAGAAATGAAAATATGGTAAATGCCGAAATGCCAAAGAGTAATGTTTTACGCCTTCCAAAAAGATCAGCAGTCCTGCCTCCAAGGAGTAAAAATCCGCCGAATGTTAATGCATAGGCAGTCACTATCCATTGTAATGATTCTATACTAAAGTGTAATTGTTTCTGTATTGTCGGAAGAGCAACATTGGTAATAGAAATATCTAAAACCACCATAAATTGTGCAATAGCAACAAGCACAAAACAAAACCATGGGGACTTAGACATCTGTTTAAATCGTACAAACATAAAATGATTATTTAAGATATATTTTATAATAACAAATTTGTATTCATGTTGAGAAGATGTAAATCTTTAAGTTACAAAAATAAAGAAAATTCTCATGTTAAACTAAACTTGGGAAATCGTTCTTATGTTACATTGCTCCTAACCAATTACTCCAATATTGAGTGGCAGTAAAGTGTATTATGAAGAGAAAGTAGAATTATGTTTACGCTATGAGAAAAATTATGCACGTCGAGTTCGTGTCTGTCTAAATCTTTCTTGATACTCTGGTGTAGCAGGAAGATTTCTAATACCTCTATTTAAACCTGCATTAAATATAGCTATAGAAGCTTTTGTCATCAAGCCTAGTGCGACTAAACCAATTACTCCTCCTATACCTGTTTCTATCTTAGATGTTGTTGAAGTGGCAACACTCGGAAGTCCTTCACGCAAAAAGGAAGAGGAAATTAAACTCAAAGCCAAACCAGCAAGACTATATTTCCTTGATTCCAGAGAATCTCCCAAAGTTTTAACATTTGCCTCATTGAGTGTATAAACACTTCGGTTGCGCATGGCTGATTGGTAGCCAAATGATTCTCTATTCATATTTTTATCTCCTGAGTAGGTAAATTATATTATACTCTTTGTCAAAAGTCAATACTATAAGTTTTATTTATGCGCATTGCCTATTTTCTCATTTATTATCTTGTGATTTAGACTCTAATTACACTACCATTTCATTATTTCAAATCAAATTGTAGATAATTTTCTCGAAGCTATCAAGGAATGGGGCACCATTTTTCAGCAATATCCTTTTCACTTTATACCGCTAATTTATAATCTAAGAGAGCATGTTGTCTCCCCACTCTTTAATCTTATATTCCTTAGCAACACCTTCCAACAAAAAAGGGTCTGATTTTGCAAATTCTTCAGCTGCTTCTTTGCTTCGAAAGATTGCCATATTTCCACCTTCCGGATCCATAAATGGTCCTGTCCCTATAACGTCACCTCGGGCAATAAACTTATCCATATATGCTTTATGACGTGGGTAGATTGCCATAATTTCCTCACGACTTTTTCCAGCACTTTTGCCAATGACTACAAACAACATTTATTTACCTCCTTTCAAAGTTTTATTAAAATCTAAAGCAAGTTGTATCCAATAATCAAAATCCTTTTGAGTTTCTACTGCTTCATTTGTTAGAAATATCCATCCTGGCATTTCTTTTCCTCTCATAACTGCAACTTTTGCACCTTTTCTTGTAAGTGCTTCTATATTATTTGGATCAATTCGTACCATCATAATATGATCAGGCCTGTTATTTACAGCGACACACATTTTGTGATTGACCATAAAACCTATTCCACCAAACATCTTTTTTTCTACAAAACGAACAGTAGACAGAACTTTTCTTACTTCCTCTGCTAATTTCTGATCGTATGCCATACTCTATCCTCTCATAAAACTTCTGTATGCTGTTAGGTCAAAATAAATTACAAGTTTTGCAAGTTTATTGTCCTTAACCTCCCATACTTCTGCAACATCTTGTTTCATTTCTTCGCCCTTTTGACTTTGATAGATATAGGAAGCAATGACACAAACATTTTCATCTTCGATAATTGTTTGCTTTATCCCAACAGATTTCATTCCGCTAAGAAAAGTTGTGAAAGATTTAATCACTTCATTTTTCCCTTTAGCAATTAAAACTTCTGAAGCATCTGCAAAATATGCATTGTCCGCCCATAGATCTTGCCACACAGCATCTTTATTATTTAGACTAAAATAATAGCTTTGAATTAGATCTTTTACTTCCATATTTTCATCTCCTTTTATTACTTTTTTACTTGTCCTGGATAACAAATAGGACATGGGCTTTTTAAATACTTATGACCTCGGCTGCAAGTCTTTAAATTTTTACTTTCAAGTGCAGAAATCACAGATTGAGGCATGGGACGACAAGCACAATGTTTTGCATGAGCAATGTGCCAATTAATGCGTTGAGTAAGTGATGGATTTTGTGGCATTCTGTGTTTTTCGTGCCAAGAGGTGTTTATTGCCATAAGACGAGTATAGCAGAAGTTAGCAAAGAGAATTATAGATCTATTTTGATAAATTTAAGTTACCCCTTGTGGGCAATATTGTTTCCTTCTTTCAAACCAAGTGATTGATGAATTTATTCAAAGCATTAGGCGGTGGGAATAGTTTTTAAACATTATCCATTTATACATTGAATATAATCACTTGTAAACTAATTCTAAAATCGCACTACACTAGAACAAAATTCATTTACTTGGTACTCTCTTTGACAATACTATAAGATTATGATAGCATTGTGTTATGAGCACTGAGGCAAGGATTGAACGATATAGTAGGTATTTAACCAAACAATAGGCGATGTGGCAACTGCATTGTCAAGCTTAGATCCTAAAACTTACCATTATCATCATGATATAAAACCTTTTGACCATAATGGACATACTATAAATCGTCGATCACGCAGAGCTGTTGAGAACCAGCTTGATATCTTCGATACAGCTGTAGAGTTTTTTGCGACAGCTATGCGTGGTAGAGATACTCATCCAGGTCAAGGTACAAGAAAAGTTACACCTTCTTTATCAGATAGGGCACTTGATTTATTACGACCTAATGCTGACAAACCGTGGATCCAGCAATTTAGCGTAGATGAAGCAATTTTGATAGCATTTAATGCTATATCCGACGAGCTCATGCAAATAAATCCTCAATTAGTATACGCATTTTATAAACTTCTAGTATACGCATTTTATAAACTTCTTGACTATACTCACACTGCTGGCACTGCTGGCATAAGCACCGCAATTGAGGAGGGAAAAACTACATCTAGATCTACTTATCCCAATGATTTTACGGCACCTGACAGTACATCAGAAAACAGCATGCATATCTGTGGGGGCATTCCAGAAGCACTTGCACTGCGAGAACAGGTAAGTAAAATAATGGCAGCAATGAGACAAGAAAGAGTAGAAGGACGATCTGGTGGAAAAATCCAGCTAAAATATTTTGTACCAACAGAATATTCAACGGTAAATGATACTATGAATGCACTTCCTTATATTAGAGCATATAATCTTGCAAAAGTATCAAAAATTCTTCAAATAACACAATAACATTTAAACTAACGAACCGCTTAGTATCTTCCCAGGACTTAAACCTTTTTAACCACCAAAAATAAAAGTAACTTTCTAGTTTGAGGCTAGGTGCGGATGAGAGGACTTGAACCTCCACGCCTTACGGCACAGCCACCTCAAGACTGCGTGTATACCAGTTTCACCACATCCGCGTGTCAGACTATTATTATACTGTATTAGGGATTTCTTGAAAAGACAGGAGCTATAAAAGAATAGAATGTAGAATATAGTTAAGAAAAAATTTGTTAGATTTAACTACGCTTACCGCCACTTAATCGTAGCCAAAAGGGCTCAGAATAACTAAGTCGTGTTCGCCATAAAAAGTCAGCAACGCCTCTTCCTCTTCGCACGTATACACGCTTGTCTTCAAGGTCAATACTAGAAAATTCTCTTCCATCAGCTAACCTAACACCATTTTCTGTAATTGTTGCAGTTCCTCTTCTCCAATGGTACTTAACAGGGACTGTTTCGCCAACCATAAGGCGTCCTGATCCAAAGTCAACATCACTTCGTAAAAGTCCACCAAGTCGCATCATTGCGACACTTGAAGCTCTTTGTTCTGCTGCCATAGAGACAAACTATAACACAACCCATAGTTATTGTCAATAGGTAAATGTAGCGAAGTTTTTGCTAGTAAGAAAGCAAAATGGTGCCCAAGAGAGGACTTCCCACAAGGGGACTAACTTCTTCGAAGTGTCGCTTCTCACCCCGACCAATAA
>PPGL01000081.1 GCA_003173915.1 Candidatus Levyibacteriota bacterium
CGAGTGAGAAATTGTTGATTAAACCAAATCACTTTTATTTCTCCTGTAGCATCTTGAATTACTGCCTCTTGGATTTTTTTAAATCGTTTAGTGTAGAGATTGCGAATTTGCTTGACAGTTCCTTGAATGGTAACTGTTTCTCCTGGTTGGATTTTTGCAATAGGTGTGATTAAAGAAAAATCTTCATAACGCGTCGGAATATGAAAAAGAAAGTCTTCAAGTTTGTAAATTCCTAGTTTCTCAAGACGAGCGGCATACATTTTATATACTCTTCCGGCTGAAGTAACTGGAGTCTGTAAGTTCATATTTCGTATTATACAACGAATTGTAGTGGTAAAATTATTATTATTGTTGGAGGGAAATATAGGGAAGAATTGCTGCGGCAATAAGTGCGATTGATGCAACGGCGACAATTATTTTCCAAATCCATTGATGTTTTCTTAGAGTTTCCATACATCTATTATACAATATTAGTGCCAAAATGCACGGCGACCTGTAAACACCATAACAATACCAGCTTTATTAGCTGCATCTATTGAATCCTGATCGCGAATGCTTCCACCTTGTTGAATAATTGCAGTAATTCCAGCTTTTTGTGCTGCTTCAACAGAATCAGAAAATGGGAAAAAACTATCACTTGCCAGTACTGCTTCTTTTGTATATTTTCCTGCTTGTTCTATAGCAATTTTTGTAGAGCGGACTCTGGATGTCTGTCCTGATCCAATCCCTCGCGTCATCGGGAGATTTTTGTCTACGACAATGACAGAATTAGATTTAATTCGAGAAATAAATTTCCATGCAACTTCCATTTGTTTCATTTGTGATGGAGTTGGAGTTTTTTCTGTGACAACTTTCCAAATATCAAACCCTTTTTCAACATCTACATCTCCTGTTTGCCAAATAAATCCTCCATCAATCCACTTTATATTCATCGGATCAAGTTGTTGTGGAATAGAACCAAACGTGTAGATTCCCATGGTTTTTCGCACTTTTTGTAAAAATTCCAGTGCGTCTATATCAATACTTGGAACAGCAACAATATCAATGTTTCCTCGCCTTTCGTCTTTAAATCCTCCAATAACTTTTGCGGCGTCTAGATTCATATGTTCGTTTAATACAATAATTCCACCAAATGCGGATTCTGGATCTGCTTCAATTGCTCTTTGTAATGCTTCTTGAGGATTTTCTCCAAGTGCAAGTCCTGATGGGCTGTTATGTTTGATGACCGCAGCTGCAGGTTTGGTAAACAGTCTTACTGACTCAAGTCCTGCATTAATATCTGTAATATTAATCATGGAAAGTTCTCTTCCCCATTTTCGTTCTAAGCGTTCTAAAGAAGAATGGAAACCAGGTCTTACATATACAGCTCCCTGTTGATGAGGATTTTCTCCATAGCGAAGGTCAATAAGTTTTCTTCCAGGAATAGTAATTTCATCAGGAAACTGTTCATCTCTAAGATAATTCGCAATTTGTGAATCATAAAAAGATAAGTGAGAAAATGCTTTCCCTGCAAGTTTTTTACGAAGTTCTTCAGAAGTTAAATCCTTTTTTAGCGCTCCTATAACTACTTCGTAATCTTTTGGATCAACAACTACCAAACAATTTTTAAAGTTTTTTGCAGCAGCTCTTACCATTGTTGGACCACCAACATCAATATTTTCTACTGCTTCATCAAGGGTTACGCCTTTTTTACTAATCGTGTGTTCGAATGGATATAAGTTGCAGACAACAATGTCAATTGGTTTAATATTCAGTTCTTTCGCTTGCCCAACATGTTTTTTATTTGTTCTATCGTATAAAATCCCAGACTCAATTTGAAAGCTAATTGTTTTCATTCTTCCATCAAAACTCTCTGGATTACCAGTGACTTCCTGAATAGGCGTAAATGGAACAGAATTTTGTTCGAGTACTTTTGCTGTTCCACCTGTAGAAATTATGATATATCCAAGATCTACTAGCTCTTCGGCAAAAGCAACAATTCCTTCCTTGTTATAAACACTCAGTAATGCGTATTTTTTCATTCTATTCAATAATTACTTCCACAAATTTTCTTTTACCAACTTTAATTACTGCGTTTTCTTTAATTGTTGTTTCTTTATTTGGCTCAAGAATTTTTTCATTGTCGATTTCTACTCCACCTTGTTCAATAAGTCTTTTTGCTTCTGACTTACTACCTACCAACCCTAATTCAACCAGTAAATCAGCATAGGTAATAAGAGATTTAGCTTTTGAAAGAGTTACTTGTTCAATTTCCGTTGGTAAATCTTTTTTTTGCACTATTTTTTCAAATGCTTCTTGTGCTTGTTTGGCTGCCTCTTCGTTATTAAGCTGTCTGACAATATCAAATGCAAGTTGCTTTTTATAATTTATCGGATTTTCTCCATTATTAAGTGCAAGTTCAATTTCGCTTATTCTTTGATTTGAAACATCAGTTAAGTATTCAAATCCCTTTAAAACAATATCATCAGGAAGTGACATGATTTTCCCAAACAAATCTTCAGGTTTGTCTGTAAGCGCAATAACATTTCCCTCTGTTTTGCCAATTTTTCTTCCTTCAGAATCTGTAAGCAGTGGGGTTGTCATAACAAACTTTTCTTTATTTAAATAATCTTTTACAAGTTGCCTTCCTGCAAGCATATTAAATGTTTGGTCTGATCCACCGAGTTCTACATCTGTTTTTATTGCAACTGAATCATAACCTTGTAGCAATGGATATAAAAATTCGCGAAGATTAATTGGTTCATTTTTCTTCAATCTTTCTTGAAAAAGATCGCGTTCGATTAACTGTTGCAATGTAAAATGGCCAGCAATATCAAGAATTTCTGGAAGTGTGAGTTTATTAAGCCAATCACCATTATAAACAATTTTTACTGGATTTTCTCCATCGAATTTAACAAGTTTTCCTGCCTGCATAACATAATCTGTGGCGTTTTGTTTGAGTTCTTCTTCTGTGAGAAATTTATCTCGTGATCGAAGTTTGCCAGATGGATCGCCAGCAAGGCCTGTTCCTGTTCCAATCAAAAAAATTACCTGATGTCCAAGTTCTTGCCACTGGGCAAGTTTGCGAAAACCTACCATATGTCCAATGTGAAGTTGTGTTCCTGTTGGATCAAATCCCTGATAAATGGTAAGTTTTTTCCCACTAAGTAGTACTTTTTTAAGCTCTTCTTTTGTTGGATAGACTTTGTCTACTCCGCGGGTGAGTAGTGATTCAATTTTTTCATCCATATTTATGCACTCAGTATAGCATGCAATTTTTTTTCCTGCATTACCGAGTTACCAGTAAAAATCGTGTCAAATTATCTTTTTTGTCCTGTAACTGCTCGGCTATAATGTCAAAGTCAAAATGTTTGGATAGTGTTTGTGGTCCAAGAATTGCTGTGTTTTTTGGAAGATTTCCTGCTGCAAGTTCGGCAGCAGCGCGAGCAGTATCTACTAAATCCCCTTCTCCACTTAAAAGTTTTAGATGAGGAAATTTTTCTTTGAGTGTTTGCTCGCACTGTCTAAAAACTTGTGGGTGAGCCATAATTGTAGTAATTTCTTTTTCATCAATATCTTTTCTTTTCATTAGAAAATGTCTAATTACTATGGTAAAGTCCTCAACAATAGAAAATCTATACTTAGCCATTGCCTGGATAGATTCTTCAACAAGCCCTCCTGTTGAATTAGAAATTGCAAATAAGCCAAAATCAATAGCCCCTTCGTATAAGCTTTTCAACACTTTTTCTGATGTATATAAATATTCTGTTTTATAGTCTTTAATATTTTTTCGAAGTAAAAAATTTTGTAATGCTTCTTCATTAAAACTTCCCATATCTCCTTGAATGCCATAGGTTATGTAATCAGGATTTGCTTGTTTAGGAAGTAATTGGTTATACAGAGTATTGTATGCTTCACCAATTTTAATTCGCATGTGCTTTGTAAATGGATTATATGTTTGAAGTCCAATAAAAAGTTCCCACGTATCGTTACATGTTTGTTCTTTCACTTCCAAAAGTTTTTTTGTACCAAGTGAATCAATTGGTGTTGATTCAAAGTCAATTTTTTCCAAAAGTCTTCCAATAAAATGTGTCAGTCCTTGAGATTTTGCTGCTAATTCGTCGTGTTGTTCTGCAGACATTTCTAATACTTTCAATTTTTTATTTTCAAAAAAACTTTTCCAAAATACATACGTTTCCTCAGATGTTTTAAATTTATCTAGAATAATTGGTAGTCCTTCAAATCCATTTTTACTACTATCTGGACCAAACATTGGATGTGTTAATAACATTTGCTGCCCTTTATTGTGCTTAAGAAAAATATTTTTCGGATGGATTTTTACAGATAAAACATCGATTAAAATATGATCTTTTCTGAAATATTTTTCATGTTCGAAGATTACTGTCTCAAATTGTGGAATTGGCACAGCATAAAAAATTGTATCATTTTCATAAACTTCCTCTAATGTTTTTGTAATTCTTGTGTTTTTGTTAAAATTTTCTTTCTGTTCCTGAGGGATATCACTTCGATTAAAAATAGTAATATCAAAATCATCTTTTAACAATCTATAAAGAGTTTTCCCAAATCTTCCAAAACCGATAATGCTTATTTTTTTCATAAGTATTTATCGATATCAGTGATATCTGCGCAGATACTAACTCTCACATATCTTTCTCCGTTACTTCCGAATGCACTGCCAGGAGTAAAAAATACATGTTTTTCTTTAAGAAGTTTGAATACGTATTCTTCAGAAGGAATGCTTTCTGGAATTTTACCCCAAATGTATAATCCTCCTTTTGGCAAAGAAAAAGTAATGCCAAGTTTGTTTAACTTTTCCGCAATAATATCTCGTCTTGTTTCATAACTGTTTAGCATTTCTTTTTTCCACTGTGTATCTTCATTTTCTAGTGCAAATGCTCCTAAATTTTGCAGTGGTAAATACATTCCAGAATCAAGTTGGGATTTTACTTTTGCCAATGCTTGTACAACTTCTCTATTTCCAACAATCCAGCCCATGCGATTTCCTGCAAAAGAATATGTTTTTGAGAAAGACCCAAGCTCCACTGCGATATCTTCTGCTCCAGGAATTTCTAAAATACTTGGAGAAACAAATCCATCAAATGCAATCTCTGCGTACGCATGATCGTAAATAATGAGAATATTCTTTTTTTTTGCAAATTCTACAAGTTCTGTTAATTCTTTTTTTGTTATTACCTGTCCTGTTGGATTGGATGGAAAATTAACCCACATGGCTTTTGTTTTTTGCGTAATCTTTTTTTCAATTTCTTTTACATCTACTTTGAAATTATTTTCTTCCAAGAGATTGTAATATACAGGTGTAATACCAAATAATAAGAGTGGTCCACTAAACCCTGGATAGCCAGGATTTGGAACCAAAACTTCATCTCCTTCATCAGCAATAGCAAGTGGTAGATGTCCTGTACCATCTTTTGCTCCAAGAAGTGGCAACAGTTCATTTTCTTGCAACTCTACGGAAAATCTTTTTTTGTACCAACGTTGCAATGCTTTGGAGAAATTTTTGTTTGCTCCATAACCTGGATACATATGAGCCTTAGGATCTCGAATAAACTCTGTGAATTTATCAAGATACATGTTACTTGGTGGAAAATCTGGTGAACCAATGCCAAAATTCAATACATTTCTGCCAGATTCTTTTTCAACTTCTGTAATTACTTTATTCATCCTGGAAAAAATATATTCATTAAATTGTTGAAGACGTTTTGGTGTTTGCATATTATTGTTGGATTTTTTTTGAATGTTCGTGTATTGTTTCAAAAATCTTTTTTACAAAATCTTTATCAAGATGAAGTTCTTCTGCTTTTTGTTGAACTTTCTTTACAATATCTTCCCAACGTTTTTCATCAAACACATCAATTTGCAATTCTTTTTTTATCTCACCAATTTTTTTTGATACTTCTTTGCGTTTTGCCAGAAGTTCAATAAGTTCCTTATCTATTGCATCAATCTGTTGTCGTAATTCATCAATTGTTTTGTTCATACTTTATAGATTCCCATTTTCACGGGAATGACAGTATTATAGATTTTGCGCTTTGTGTCTAAGATAATGATCCATAATAACAAGAGCTGCCATTGCATCAACAATCGGGACAGCACGTGGTAAGACACACGGGTCATGTCGTCCTGTTGCCTCAAGTGTTGTCTCTTCTTTTTCTCTTGTGAGTGTGTGTTGTTCTTTTCTAATTGTTGAGACAGGTTTGATTGCAACACGAAAATAAATTGTTTGTCCGTTTGAAATCCCACCAAGTGTTCCACCTGCATGATTTGTTTTGGTTGTAACAAGTCCTAATTCGTCTTTCACAAACTCATCATTATGCTGACTTCCTCGAAGTGCTACTCCTTCAAATCCAGACCCAAATTCAAATCCTTTTGTTGCAGGAATTGAAAGCATTGCTTTTGCTAAATCTGCAGGTAACTTATCAAAAACTGGCTCTCCAAGTCCTATTGGAACATGCTTTATAACTCCTCGAATTACTCCACCAACAGAGTCTCCCTCGTCTCTAACTTGTTCAATAAGTTTAATCATTTGTTCAGCAAGCTTTGCATCAGGACATCTAACAATATTGCTTTCAATTTGATTCATAGTGACACTATTAAAATCAATGTCAGTTTTAATATGTGCAACTTGTTCGGTGAAACTTAAGATCTCAACACCAAGTTTTTCTTTTAGATATTTTTTTGCAATTGCTCCAGCAGCAACACGCCCAAGTGTTTCTCTCGCAGATGCTCTCCCGCTTCCTCTATAATCTCTTAATCCATATTTTGTTTCGTAGGTAAAATCTGCATGTCCAGGACGATAGACTTTTTTTAACTGGTCGTAGTCTTCTGGACGCATGTCACTATTTACTGCCATAAGCATAATTGGAGTTCCAGTTGTTTTGCCTTCAAAAACTCCTGAGAAAATATGAATACTATCTTCTTCTTTTCGAGGAGTGGTGATACTACTTTGTCCAGGTTTTCTTCTATCTAATTCTTTTTGAATTTCTTCTTCAGAAATTGCAAGACCTGGAGGACATCCATCAACCACAACACCGACTGCGCCTCCATGCGATTCGCCGAATGTTGTTATTTTAAAAAGTTGTCCGAATGAATTACCTGGCATAGTCTTCCTCCACTATAGCAAAAATTTGTTCTAGTTGTTTTCTTGTGAGCTGTCCAGGAGCAGATTCTTGAGAAGTTGTCTCTGGTGCAAATATCATCTCATTTCCCCACAAA
>PPGL01000077.1 GCA_003173915.1 Candidatus Levyibacteriota bacterium
AAATGGAATATATGAAGCAACCATTAACTCGCATGTCTCGATTCCAGTATTACCTATTAGGACAAGCGAAGGTCTTATTTTTCCGAATGGCACTTTTAAGGGTTACTTTACCGGGGAAGAAATCGCGTATGCACAGAGTATTGGGATACGCGGAACAATACACAAAGGGATTGTGTTTACTGATTGTTGTAGGCCTTTTGATAGTTACGTCGAAACTTTCTTCAAGAAAAAGCAGAAAGCACGCGGTAGCCAAAGGCTAATGTATAAACTTATGCTTAATTCCCTCTATGGAAAATTCTCACAAAGAGGGGAGCATATAATTTCAGAGACACTAGAAGAATTCAGAGAGCTAGCTAATCCACCGGAAGATTTCAGAATATGGAACGGATTAGTATTGTATGAAGAAGAAGGTTCCATTCCGCCTTGGGGTAATGTGGTATGGTCCGCTATTATCACTTCTAGAGCTAGAATCAGACTACACAAAGAAATGTGCTCTATTCTTAAGAAGGGTGGGCGAATTCTTTATTGTGATACAGATTCGATTGCTTATATGGAGAATGGAGAATCTAGAATTACGTATCCAGCTAACGCGAGAAAACCGGGAGATTTTGAAGCGAGAGGCGAATACAAAAGTATCTTGATTGTAGGGAAGAAAGAATATGCGTTAGAGGATAACGATGGTAATTGGCATCCGTACTGTAAGGGAGTACCGCCCCGATATCGGGAAGAATATCTAAGGACAGGAAAAACTACTTTCGTCAGACCCACTAAAATTAAAGAATCATCTCGCACTAAAACAGCAGCAAACGTATGGAAATCGGTAACTAAAGAGCGTCACGTTAACTATAAAAAGCGAGAGCGTAAAACCGATGGCGCTCTAGCTCCCATTGTTCTAAAACTAGGACATGGGAATAATCATCGGTAAAGAGGGTAGAGAAATGGCTACGCAAAAGCGCGAGCGTACATATCGGACTCTTACTCCCGGTAGCATTGAAAAGTGGAAGAAGGGAAGAATTGTTGAAGGACAAATTCTAGAAATCAGGGATAGTCCTAATCCTAGGTTTGAGGGCAAGGGACATATTCTAGACCTAGCGGTAGATGGAATTAAGACTGCATTCGGATGCCCCACGGTTCTCTACAATTATCTCCGGCAGATTGATATTGGAGATTATGTCCGTATCGAATGTCTTGGGAAGATTGCTACGCCTAGGGGTAAGGCGTGGGATTTCAAAGTGGAAGTCGAAACCAGTAGCGACGATGATACCGACAATGACGCGGAGTAAATAATGGCTACCTTACGTAGTAGAATTCAGAATCTGACTAAGCGAGTTAGTGCGCTTGAGAAAAGGTCTACGAATAAGAAAGGGAGTGGGAAAATGAAGAAGCGCGCGCAGGATGCTACCAATAAGACGAAGCAGGATGATGACGATGACGATGATATTACCGATGACGATGACGATGACGATGATATTGACGATGACGATGACGATGACGATGACAATAACGATGACGATGACGACGAGGATTTAGACTAGTATGGAAGTTAATCGGACCGAATCTATAGCGTCCGAAATGCTTAGCGCAGAGTCTCCTTCGGGGGACTCTGCGCCTAAGCGTAAAAGGGGACGCCCAAAGGGAAGTAAGAATAGACCTAAAGATCCTAATACAGGGAAACCTATAGAGAGTGAAAATGGAGACGGTAAGCCTTTCGTTTATGTTCCCGATGATGCATCTATTAAAGCCGCTGCTAAGCTAAGTGGTATTGCATGGTTCTTAGCGGCACCGTTTATGAAGTGTAGACCGCTAACGGAACCAGAAGAAACAATGCTAGGGGAAGCATTAGACCCGATTCTACAGAAGTACATTCCCATCTATGGAGACTTCAAGTATGAAATTAATCTCTGTATGGTGCTAGTGGGGCTGTATCAAGTTTGTAGAGAGAAAGATGATAAGAAGGAAACAGAGAGTAGCGCGGAGGTTTTAGAATAATGGACAAAGTAATCGTAAAGACGAGGATAGTTAAAAAAGAGGGGGAGTATATTGTCAAAGCATATAATGATAAAGGTCAGCATATTGCTGTAGCTGACTACTTCACCGATGATAGGGAAGATGCGCGTATTACCGCTGAAAAGATGGTAAGAAAATCTGGTAAGCCTATTCGTACATACAAGCTATTAGATAATGTTCTTACTGTCTACAAAGATGGCAACCATTTCGCGGTTAAAGTTATGCGCGGAAAGAAGGTATTACACCACGAAGATGTAACAGCAAAAGAATTAAAGAATTCACTAAAGGCGGCTAGATTCTTTGGCTATAAGAAGGTTTCTCGCCGTGGTTAAAGAGAACACTATTATCTGTATCTTTGGTATGAAGGGTGGTGGCAAGTCATACCTTACTGGACAGATTATAGAAGAACAGAAGCGAGTCATTGTCATTGATAACCAGCAAGAGTATGACTTGAAAGAGATAGGTATTGGTTATCGTGATTGCGTACAGAAAATAGTAGACGCATCAAAATTGAAGCGATACAAAGTCTCACTCCGAGCCGAAAATATCGAAGAAGATTTAGATTTATTACGTCTCGCATCTACGATTCAAAATCAATGGATAGTGATTGAAGAAGCAAGCAAGTATGTATCGCACGCTAAATTGTCAGATGAGATAGCGCATCTAATCAGGTTTGGTAGACACGATGCAATCAGTCAAATATATCTTGCTAGGCGTGCTAGTGAATTGCACCGGGATATTACTGCTAATGCTGACGTTATTATTAGCTTTCATCAACATGAGCCTAGAGACGTTATGTATCTTAGAGATTTCATGGGCGATAGAGCTAATAAAGTTAGGCGTCTAAAGAAGTATCATTTCATTGCATATGGTAAGCGTAGTAAAGCGCCTAAAATTGTATTGGAGAGACTCGATAATAATTCTAAGTGATTGACTTTCAACATTAGATGTAGTATGCAAGAGAGGGTAGAGACGCGGCATAGTTTCTCTACCCTTTTCTATGCTTAATAATGCGTCTCTACTCACTACTATTAACTCTCACAACAGGAGTAAGAAATGCGCGGTCATTGGGGCAGGATTTTAACGAGCGTTATGCTTACGCTTGTTGTTGTCGCCGTTGCTTATCGCGTTAGCGCAATTAAGAAAGTCGTTTTCGGGGAGTAACAAACAATGCCTAATATTCTCACCGCTGGTAGTCAGTATCGCAGCGTAAAGACAGGCAATATTGTTATTCCATTCAATAGCGGTAATGTTTCCGCTGTTGAATTGCCGCGTACCCTCTTTAAGAAGAGGGTTACGTTACGTCTTAGCGGTACTGTTAGTGTTACTGTTGCTGGTTCGGGTGTTGTTGCTGAAGCGCCGGGCCGCTTGATTCGTAAGATTGAAATTGTTGGTGATGGAGTTAAGACTTACGTTTCGCAGACTGGTTTAGATTTATTCCGGTTAGCGCATATTCTTGAAGGTAAGCAGCCGCAATTAGTTGGTCCTGCCGGTGCGGGTGTGCAGACCAATACTGCTATCAATATGACTATCCCGGTGCATTTTGAAGCTACTAGAATGCGCTCTCCGGTTGATAGTTATATGGACCCTCGCGGTTTTGAATCTGTGCAGCTGCGTATTACTTGGGGCACTATTGCCGATATCATTACTGGCGGTACTGCTACTGTTAATGCTGGTACGCAGATTGAAGCTATTTCACACGATACTGCTATTGGTGAAGAGAATATTGCGTATCGCCGTCTCCTTCTGTATGACGAAAATCCCATTACCGGCGCATCTACTCAGCTTCCCTTTAATATTCCGCGAAATGGTCTACTTGCGGGAATTCTTTTCCATGCGGACGTTAACCTCTCTCCATCGGATGCATTGATTAATTTTATCTCTCTCAAGAGTGATAATGTTAATGTGCATGTTGACCGCATCGGTTACGAGACTCTTAGACAGAATAATGTCGTTGAGTATCAGATTGACAGCACTACTTTTGGTAATGGTGTTAATGGGTATGTCTATCTGGACCTTACCGAAGATGGAATGATTTCTAGTGCTCTCAATACATATAACTTCAATACGTTCCAAGTCCTTTACGACATTAATTTCCCCGGTGCTACACAATTCGTTCGTCAGTGTTATATCTTCTACGAGCCGATTAATGTGGGGTAAATCCTAATGGGTTGGCTAAAGAAATTACCTAGATGGATTCGTCCGCCCGCAAAGGTTCGTAATGTTCTTCAGAGTATTAAGGGTAGCGACATTATCAATCCTATTATCAGTACTATTCCCGGCGGTACTGTCGCTACTACAATCGCAGGCAAGATTAAGAATGCTGCCAGTCAAAGCGGCGGTATTATCGGTCAAGCGGGCGGATTAATTCAGGATGCAAGGGGAGCAGCACAAGCAGTAAAACAGCAAGAAGATACATTGAAGAAGTTACAGACTGTATTAATCGTCGTAGCAGTCGGATTAGCAGTCTGGTTTATTTTCATTAAGAGGCGGTAGCTAATGTCTCCATTAACAGGGCGGTCATTGGATATGGAGAGGGGAATTAGTAATCGTCCCCTCTCCCGCCGCACCGGTCCTATCAATGTACTTAAATATATTCGTAATGGTTTGAATGGGGTTGGGGATGCTTACCCTGTTCGCACTATGCCGCGAATTGCTGATACTGGCGATATCGGCGGTATTCGTAAGCCGCTTGTATTGCCTACTACTTTTAAGATTCCTAATTTTCCAGTAGCAAATACTCAGAACAGTAAAGATATGATGTCTGCTGTTCGTAGAGAATTACGCATTAGGAGAAATGCTGTAAAGCCTATCGTAAAGATGCCACATACGTTCAATGGATTAGATGTAGCACAGACTCCTAATGTTATTGCTGCTAAGTTACCTTTCATGCGTCCAGTATTTCGCGGCGGTATCTTTGGTAGTGTTACCGGTCCTAAGCGTAGTATCAGTATGAAATATCGTCAGGCTGTTATGCCTGATAGTGCTGTTGTCTATGATGTTCCTGATTATCCTAGAATTCATGCTGCGCCCGTACCTATTGCGAGTCCCCCGACTGTAGATGTAGTAAATATCGACGATGTAAGAAATAATAGTAAGCTAAATTTTGGTACCACTACAGACAAGGGTGATACTAATTCTGTTAGTCCTACTTTTTTCTTAATGGGCGCTTTAGTATTAGCGTTTTTGGTACTGCGAAAATGAGATATAGCGACCCGCGTCCACAAGGAACAAGTATCAAGGTTGCTAGGCCGCCATTAGGGACTTTTGTTGCTCCACCGCCAGTAAATCCTCTAGGTTTTCCTAATCTTCAGCGCGATTCTACGATTATTGATAATACCTATCGCGTGATTAAGTTTCACTTTAAGACTGGTTCTCTTAATACCGTTCAAAATACGCGAACGGAATATAACATTCAAGGGGACCATATTTTTGTTTCTGAATTAGGACAAACTAGAGCGGTATATATTAAATTAGATAGCGACCGCAATCCTTGGATTAGAGTTATTCAAGGCGATACCATCACTAGAGGTTTTAATAAGTTTTATCTAAGGGTTGCTGATAGTGCTATCAGTACTCGCGGCGCATATGGAAAATTATATGTATCGACTGGACCATTACTAACTAGGCGATACAAAAACAGCGGTATTGACTTACAAGGTGTTCTTACCGCTCGTAATATTACAATTACTGCTGCCGCAGAAGTTTCTTTGCTTTCATTATTAACTAATCAAATTGCTGTTCCTACTGTTGGTAGCTATGGCGGCACTATTCTTATTACTAATGAAGGTCCGGGCGTTTTAGGTATTGAAGGGACTTTTGGTAGTGGTGTCGCTCCTAATGCTTATTATCCCATCTACCCTCAGTCTACATTAACATTAGATTTAGCTAGTGCATTAATGTCATCGGACCCTAATGGTGTTCCGGTAGGTCCGGGATTCTTAGCTATTTCAGGGACATGCACATTAGCATTTATGATTTCAGGAGAAAGTGATTTAGGTGTCCCCGGTCCATCGCAATATGATGGAACCTTTGGAGTCGAATAATTATGGGATGGCAAGCGGTAGACTACAAAAGCGAGAAATTACAGCAAGGCGTAACGTATCGCGCTACTCTCTGGTTGCCTCTTAGTGATGATATTAATACTAGAAACAATGTAGTTAGTGTACTTAAGAATGCTGACAGTATCATTCATAAGTTGCCGCAGCCGCTTCAATTTGGATATCAAAAATTCAAGTTAGGTAAAGTAGAGACGGGGCTTTCGGTTCAGGATGCTACTAACGTTAGATTAAGGCCGTGGCCTTTGCGTGTCGAATTCACTTATACAAATGTTCCTAGCTTAAGTCAGGGTAGTGACGAATTAATATATGGTAATGGTTCTCCTGATAATATTCTTGGTATAGACGATGCTGTTGAGGCTTTTGCTGTAATTGCGGGATTGATTGCTGTTGCTACTATCGGTATCACTATTATCTCTCGTTCGTTAGAGAAGTTAATAGCGCCGGTATTCAATCCCGGTATTGCTGTTCTAGTTGTTGTTGCTCTCGTAGTCATCTTTAAAGGTAGGAGATTTGCCCATGGCTAAGAAGGCTGTTGTTGATACGGTTGATACTTCTTCTAAGGATGCTACTTGTCCCCATTGCAATAAGACTGTTGTTGTCAGTGGAGAGACTACAGAAGATAAGGTTAGTGGTAAGACTGTTCGTCCCGCGCATGTTGTTAATAAGAGCGGTATGCCGGGACATTTCTGCGAACACTGTAATGGTCCTTTAGATGAATTAGCATTACAGAATACCAATACTAATATTGGTGATGATGGTCTTAAGGCGCGTTATCGTGAAGATTTAAAGTCTAAGGTTGCGGCTTTTCAGGAGTCTTTAGCGTGACGCATGTTTCAACGCCAGCATTTAATCTTAGTGCAAATAAAGATTTTAGAAGCTATCCTTTTGTCACTACTATGGGTGTTGTCCATCAATCTGTTGGCGCTACCCAAAGTATTGCTAATCCAAATATTCTTATACTAGATACTGTTGGTCCCGGTGCTAATAGATTTATTGAAGTTGGAGAAATCCCCAATAAAAATGCTGCTGGTTTTCAAATTCCGTTAGGTTGGTGGGATGGTGGTTCTTATACTGGAAGCGGCGGCGATAATGGTCAAAGCACTAGAATTGATTGTTGGGTTGGACAACTATTTCCTAATAGTGCTGGACCTTCTGCTACTCAACAATGGGGATTTCAGATAGGTTCGTTCGGTGCTAGTGCAGCAATTCCTTGGGTTCCTACCGCTACGTGGGTTGTTCAATTAAGGGCGCGCGGAGATACGGGAGATGTGGAATTAATTATCAATCCGGGAGATGTTTTACCTATTAGAGTATATTCGTGCGGTGTTAGTGGTCTTGCTGTTAATAATCCATGGCGCGGTACTCTTCTTTTCCATCCGGGCTCTAATACTGGAAGTAGTAAAGGTAGCGTTACAGCATTAATTAATGGTGTACCTAAAGTAACAAAAACATTTGCTGACGTTGGTGATTGGCCTGATACTACAGCAGATGAAGATTGTGGTTTTGGAGTTTTTGCTACTAGTGGTAGCAATGCTGCTGGAAGAACAGTAGTTGGTTTCACTATGGGTTTAGTTGTCCAACCGGGGTATTTATGAGCAAATTTCTTTCTGCGCTAGAATTAGGTATCGAAATTCTTTCAGATATGCTTAGTCTTGCTAATGGTAGTGGTGCTAGTTTTAGCTTTAGCTGGCGCGGTAAGAAATATACTGTAACTATTGCACAGTGAATAATACTCAGAAAGTCATCATTGGTGGAGCCGCAGCGGTAATCTTGCTGCGGCTCTTAGATGATGCGGCATCTAAAGACTACTGGCCGCTTATGGAAAAATATTCGGCTAAGTACAATATAGATGCTTTCTTAGTTAAAGCATTAGCACGCAAGGAATCGGGATTTAGAACAGATGCGGTTAACCACAATACTAATGGAACAAATGATTACGGTTTAATGCAAGTCAATGAAACTACTTTCAAACACTATGGAATCGAAAGTAATTTCCTTGATTCTGATATCAACATTGAAACCGCTTCTAAACTAATAGCCGATAATAGGCGAGAGCTTGGGGATTCGTTTAGTATCTACACTTGGATTAGCGCATACAATGTAGGTACACCCCATGTTCTTAAATACGGAATTACTAATCCCGCATATGTCGGAGAAGTCTTTCTCTACTATAACGCCTATAAACTCTACTAATGGTGTTCGATACTGGCCGCTTTTTGTAGGATTTATTACTCTACTATTAAGCGCAATGGTATGGGCACAAACTACATATGTTAGCAAGGATACTTATTCAGAGTCTCTAGTTGCGATCGACCAGAGGCTAACCCGTATCGAGGCTACATTAGATAGAGGAGCCAGTAATTGTAAGTGTTATGTTAAGTCGCAACACTAGTGGCAAGGTTGCAACATTTTTTCTAGTTGAAATTAAAGTCTCAGTTAAGTTTAGTTGCCCTAAGTCCTTGTGTTTCAAGGAGTTAGGGCAATTTCTTTTCCCCTAGACTTAGTGGCATGGGGTCTGCTATTGTCTCCGGTGAAGTCGCACAAATAGTGCGGCGGGAAACGCGATAGGAAAGGGTACTCAGATGGCAGACAAGAAGGGTGGAGCCGCCACGATGGAACAGCCTCAGAAGAAGGCCCGCAAGCCGCGTAGCAATGACCGTAGGGATGCAATCAAGCGAATCCGTGAGGCTGTTACCCCAGTCATCGTCAAGGCTAACCCCGGTCACAAGGTGCTTGGGTTCGTGTTCAGCTTCACCGATGAGGGACAGGGGTTGCTGTACGCTTACCATGTCAATCCCGAGAGCCCCACGACCGTCAAGATGACGACGTTCAAGGATGGGTGGATTCTCAAGGCCGCGCAGACTGCGAAGCTCTAATGGCTAGTCAAAGGGTAGAAACCGCGTTCAAGCTACTTCTAAAGATGGACTCCCTACAGAAGCAGCTTGATAGGACAAGTGAAAAGCTAAACAAAATCGCCCGCAATATGAGAATGGACGAAGCAGCAGACTACATCCGAATGGCAACAGAATTAAGTCAGAGGGTGGAGCAAGAGACACAGGTTAGAAAAGTCAAATAGTGGTGATAGTGCGAGTCGCCTAGCTGTTGATATCATATATCGCA
>PPGL01000002.1 GCA_003173915.1 Candidatus Levyibacteriota bacterium
CAGATACACTACTACGACAACTAAATAATATATATGAAGTTCTCTATTTTATCAGGGAATATACAAAAAAAATTAAGTCTTCTCAGTCATGCTGTTTCTTCCAAAAGTCAATTACCAATACTCAGTAATGTACTTATCGAAACAAAAGGCGATAGTGTAATACTTAGTGCAACAGATTTAGAAATAGGACTAGAAGCTACAATTCCTGCACAAGTTGAGATACAAGGAGCAACAACGGTTCCTGCAAAGCTTTTTACCGAACTTATTTCAAATCTTCCAGAAGAAAAAATAACAATTACATTAAAAGATGGATCACTTGAGATAACAAGTAAAAAAACAAAAAGTATTCTCCAAACAATTTCTCGTGACGAATTTCCAGCACTCTACGAGGAAAAGGGAATAGAAGTCATTACATTAAAGGCAGATATGTTTAAAAAAGATCTTGGAGCAGTAGTTTTTTCTGCAAGTATTGAGGCAACACGTCCAGCGCTTTCTGGAGTCCTTATGAGGAAAACAGCAGATGGCTTTCTTTTTGTAGCAACCGATGGGTACAGACTGTCTCTTAAAAAAAATGTAAAGCCAGAAAAAGAATCACAAGCAATTGAAAAAGATATGTTGGTTCCAGCACGAGTTGTTAGAGAGGCACTTTCTCTTAAAGAAGGAGGAGACATTCATATTTTTGTGTCAGAGCATCATAATCAGATTATTTTTTCTCAGGATGATGTTTTGCTCGTTGGACGATTAATCGAAGCACAATTTCCAGAGTACGAAAAAATACTTCCTGGAGATCCTTCTGCAAAAGTGACATTTGACAGAGAAGAATTATTAAAAGCAGTAAAAACCTGCGCAATTTTTGCTCGGGAAACAGCCAATATTATTACATTATCGCTTAAGAAAGAAACAATTGTTGTTTCTGCAAAAACGCCTTCTCTTGGAGAAAACACTGTTGAGGTTGAGGCAACACTGACTGGTGAAGAAAATGATATTGCGTTTAACTCGAGGTATTTACTTGACGCGCTAAATGCAGTTGAAGAAGAAACACTAACCTTTGAAATGACAGGGCCTCTTAATCCAGGAGTTTTTCGACCGCTTGAAGATCCTTCATTTTTCCACCTTATCATGCCAATTCGCGTCTAGTTGTAGCGGATATCCATGGTATCTAGTTGCTCTTTTGTTAGTCCGGTTGCTTCGGCCCAGTTAACAAAATCTTGTGAAGCCTGCGTTTTATCACCAAAAAGTGTTACAACAAAGAAATAATGTTCGGGCTTGTCTGTTGTGTAGTTTGAGACAACAGTAAATGTAGAAGCAGTATAAGGAGTAAAGCCAGATAGGAATGCATCTGGGTAATTGTGTTTGTTGATTTCGGTTTGAACGTCATTAGCAAAATCTGGTGCAACAGTGACGGTTTTATCTTGTACTGTTGCAAAACTGAATGCATATGTTGGAATACCTCCAATCGTAACAAATCCATAGTAGGAAATATTCGTTAGAAGCGGTTGGGAAGGAATAATAAAAAGTGTATTATTAATTATTTTTGTTTGAAAGGGAAATGACGGCGCAAAAGATACCTGCGTATCTTGATCTGAAAATGATTTATTAAATTGAACAGAAATGGATTGTGTAGTATCAACATTTTTCGCAAGATCTTTTGGAGAGGTGGAGACTACAGATAATGAGCTTTTCTTCGGAGTATGAAAGTAAAACGGTTGTGTGGTTTGTTCAGGCGTTGGTGTAACAGTACTTGTTTTTTTTCCAGGAGTTGAAAAAAGTATAAGCGCAATAAGTTCAAGAAAAATCACGATCCCGACTCCAATAATAATTCGTTTAATTAGCTTCATATATTTATTGTAATCGAAAAACACCAATAAAGTTATTATCAAACAAATAATTCCCAGGAGAAGTGATATCTACTTCGCCACTTCCTCCATTTGCCTCCGCAAGGCCAAATCGCTGTGTTCCATCACCAACAATATCCGACACAATACCAATATGGTTTAATCCATTATCAAATACTGCAATGTCTCCTGGTTTTATTCCACCACCTGTTTTTAACTGCGCTTGGGTATACCAGGTATATCCAGGTTGTGTTGTGTATCGATACTCATTGGCATTATTATTTAATTTAGGATTTTCATTACTGGGTGGAATCAGTGGCATTTGGATTGCAGCTGCAACTGCTCGCGCAAACCCTACACATTGTAATTTTCCTGTGTCGCGAATACTTTGGGCAAGTTCGTCAATTGCTTTTTGTGGGTAATGCCCAACAAGTGCTTGCAGGCAACCGAGACTTGTTGAGGTAACACCAGAATTATTGGATCCTCCTATGACATAGGTTATTCGTCTGCTGCTGTCAAGATTTGGACAATTAGTAATAATGTCTTCTGCAAGCTTGATAGCTGTATTTGCCACCTCAGAATTTGTGCCTTTATTAACATACTCTATGCCTCCAAATATTTGTTTTCGCGCAAAGTCGTACCAATTGGCATATGTAGTTGGGTATTCACTAAATGTTACAGAGCTATTTCGTGTTGTTTCAGAATGCTTGTATGTTTGGAATACTAAGTATTCACCAACCATATCTGCAAAACATTCGTGTTCGGGATTGCTTCCAAATGTTCCACCGCCACATTGTTTTGAGCTTAATGGAGGAGTTGCACACTGACAATTGTCTGTTGGAAGTTGTCTATTTTCTATTGGCGCTACATCTCCTGGTATTCCACTAGCTTGAAAGATTGTTGCATCAAATGCATCTTTAAGGCTTTTGTTATTTTGATTTGGATTATTTTCTATCACATGTCCAAGCTCATGTGTCATAACAAACCTAAATGCATCATCATTTTTCGAACAATAGTTTACATCAATGTTTGGAAATCCACCTTCATATCCAGTACCACATGCACCTGAATGAATCGACATAGTGAGATTTCCTTGTGGCATGCCGGTGTCAGTATTTATTGATCCAAGTAGTTTGACAAAAGTTTTTGAAAGAAAGAGTTTGCAAAATGTATCATAGGCAATACCAAGTACTTTTGCATTGTTGACAGTTGAGTCAGCTTTTACAGTAAATCCATAATCATCATGAATCAGTTGCTTAATCGTAGTTACATCAGTTGTTGTTAATGGATTTGGACAAAGGGGTGCTCCTGATTGTTGTTGTGCCATGTAGAGCTCTTCACTGTCAAATAGATTATATTTTGCAAATTGATAGTATGAATGGTAGGCACCTGTTGGAAAGTCAGGGAAAGTAAGGTTTGCCGAAGAAGCAGGAGTAGGGGATGGTGTGAGAGTTGGAGTAAGAGTTGCTGGAATAAAACAATAATTTACATAGTGACTTTTTGTTTGTGGACAGGAATAATCACCAGATGCAACGTATCCAGTTTTTGGCGTGGAATCTAGACTACAGTATCCCTTTACAGACGTACATGAAGGCCTTGATGAAGGGGGAGCAGGAACATAACAATAATACGGATGTGGTCCTGTTGACTGTGGACAAAGATAATTATCATTTTCGATATAGCCATTATTAGGAGTAGTGCTTGTACTACAATAGCCTTTTATAGATGTGCATAAAGGTGGAGGAGTATAGGTATAATTATTCAAGTAAAATGGATAGGTAAAGTATTCTCCCACCATATCTGCAAAGCACGCATTAAGATATTCTGGAGTTCCTGGGTCTGCTACCTGACAATCTCGAGTAGGAAGTGTGAGTTTTGGATTACTCAGAAAAAAGCTTGAATTTTCAAAATTATTAAGAATATTACTAGGGTCGTTAAGATGGTTTTGTTGCATAATGAGAGCTTTTGCTTCGGCCTGACCAAGAATAAATTGGAACTGATATTGGCTGGTACACTCATTAGGATTGGTAAAAACAATACTGATATTTTTTTTATCACCATTTTGTGGTGGAAAATAATAATAACAAGGTGGTTGTGTAAAATCATCGTAGGTTACATTCAGCTTAACTTGCCAGGCATTTTTATTTCCACTGCCTATAACATGATTGCCAAAGGTGTTATTAACTGTTTTATCTTGTACATGTCCAAAAAGTATACATGTATCATTTGCAATCCATTGTAAGTCTGTTTGCATATAGCCAAATAGTTTATTTCTTAGTGCTTTGTCTCTAGGGAAAAGAGTGGCGTCTGAAATTTCTTGTGCACCCTTTGGACTACCATCATTGTACGTAGTTGCTCCATATGTAAGGCCATAATGAGATTTTGTGAAATATTGTGTCATATCTCCGTTTGTGTCGTCTGTATGGTCTAGCACAATTGATTGTGCTTCCAGAACATCCCCACATGTTACTTGTACGTAGGGGAGAATTGGATTTTCGGTAAATCCAAGTAAATAAAAGATTATTGCAAAGATAAGAATAATTACAAGGAAAGCAAGGAGAACCATAACTACTGTAAAAAGCGTAGCTCCAATTCCAGCGGCGAGGGTTCCGGTTGCAGCTGTTGTCCCTGTCTCTGCACCAATAAGAGCTGCATTTGCAGCAGCAGCAGAGCTTCCAGCTCCAAGTCCTGCCCCAGCCGCATCTCCTGCTGCAGTTCCTGCTCCTCCTGCGCCAGTTCCTGCAGTTCCACTTCCTCCGAATGGATTCTTAAATCCGTTTTTAGCCCAATCACTCACTTTATTAAATCGATCACCCCATTTTTTTGCATCCTGAATCTTGTTTCTAGCATCATTTACTTGATCACCAAGACTTTTCTGACCGCTTTGCTCAGATATACCTCGTTCTTCGTAGCCGCCATCAGCCCCTCCAAAATCACCTGCAGATGGCATTTCTGGCCCCTCATCGCCAGAATCTTCGTCAGAAGAGTCTTCACCGTCTTCATACATGTGGCCGACAGAAGAATTTCCACCACTAATAGGAACAAAATTAGGTTCTTCTGAACCTTCTGATTCTTCGAACTCTTCGAGGTCTTCAGGCATGAGCGTAGAAGTACTTATAGATTCTAGTGAGCTAGAGGTGGATGGAGAAGGTTGCGAAGAATTCTCTCCGTCTGTTGGTTGTTGTGACTCTGTTTTTGCTTTTTCTGATTCTTCAGATGCTCCGCTACCATGGGCTGCACTTTTGTGTTTTTTGTTGTCATGTTTTTTTTCATGCCTGCGTTCTGATTCTTCGGTTTTAGCCTCAGAAAGTCTTCCTTCTTCTTGAGAGGAGAAATATTCGCTTTCAAGTTCATGTAATGGACTATTATCATGTAGGATTAATTCTCGATATAACCCCTCATGCGTCTTAAGGTTTCGTTTAAAATTTTCCCATTCCCCAGGTCTATTAATAATCCCATCTAAGACGTGAGGCTCCTGTAATAGCTTTGCAAACTCTCTATGTGCGGGGTTAGAGGAGATAGCAAGGACTTCAATATGTGCTCTTAGTTTTGCTGCATCAGTTGGGTTTAGTGGCATAGGCAGTTGATAAATTTATTGTAGCTCGTTTGGATTATGAATTGCTAGTAGATTCTTGTGGGTTTTGAGTTGAGTTTTGCTCTTGCTCTGCTTGTTGTCTTGCAAGAACTTCTTCAGGATTGGATGTAATAATTTGATGTTCAAATGGAGCTGCAACAACTTGCATCGCAACATGGCTTTGTCCTGCAAAAAAAAGTCCTTCTCCAACACTAGCAGCCATCAGCATCTGTTTTTCTCCTGCAGAAAGATAAAAGGTATTTGTAACAGCATCTATAGAGGCTGTGGATTGCTTGAGAAGAATTTGTAACGAAGAATTAGTCAGCACAGCCTTACCATAATTTGTTGCAAGGAAATCCTCTACATCTTGTGTGGCAGTGGTAAGTCCTAAAAAGTATTTTCGTGCGCGCTTTGCAATGCCATAAATAAAGTTAGCGCTATCTTCGTATTGCATCACATACCATGCTTCGTCAACAATTAGCAGTCGTTTTTTCAGCGTTTTTCGAATTCTTGTCCAGACAAAATCCAAAATAATATGCATTGCAATTGGTCGTACTTCTTCTTCTACTTGTTGCATGGAAAAAATCGTAAGTTGGTTATTGAGATTAAAATTGGATTGTTCGTTAAAAATGCCTGCCATGCTGCCTTTAATAAATTTCTCAAGCCTGAGTGCTAAATCTTGTGCTTCTAGTTCTGACATACCAAGAAGAACAGTATACAGGTCATTCATAATCGGTGGTTCTTTTGTTTGGGTTTGTGGATCATGTGTAATACCCTTTGCTTTGTATGTCTCTATAAGTGCACGATCAAGTAATGCATCTTGGGAAGGAGAAAGATGCCCAAGTGCGATTTTAAACAGTGCATGAAGAGATAAAATTTTTTGTCCTAGCTCGTTTTCTCCTTCTTCATAGAGTCCTGACAAATCAAATGGATTAATTTTTACAGGTGAAGTATGAGAAAAAACAACGTATTCACCATTCAGTGTTTTTGCCACCTGTTGGTATTCATTTTCTGGGTCAATGACAATAACTTCTGCGCCAAACATATATGAGCGTAAGATTTCGAGTTTGATTAAGTACGACTTTCCAGAACCAGATTTTCCAAAAACAATTTCATTTGCATTTTCCAAAGAGAATCTATCAAACACAACAAGCGATCCATTCATCTCATTAATCCCGTAAAGAATACCTTTATTTTGTGTAAGCGTTGCAGAAACAAATGGAAACATAGAAGCAAGGGATGTTGTATCCATATTCCGGGTAATTTGTAGGGTATCACGCGACATTGGAAGGGTGGATTTGAAACCTTCTTCCATTTGAAGCGTTGCAGTTTTGGTTGTCATGAGAAGTGAATTGAGTGTTGTTACGAGTTCGCGACTCGTATTCTCAAGCTCGTTTACTGTTTTGCCTGCAATGGTAATATAAAAACCAAGTTGAAAAAATCTTTCCACACCTTTGGCAAGAGATTGTTGGACTTCATATGCATCATCAAGGGCTGCTGTTACTTTTGGATTTACCACTCGTCCCTGATCTTCTTCAGAGGCAATCGTTGCCTGCATTTCTGCAATTTTTCGCTGTAAATCAGACAATACGTCCGATGCCAAAACAGGATAAATAAAAAAGGATGTCCGAATTTCATGTGCAAAATCAATAAGTGGTGCAAGCCAGTCCATAGATACAAATCTTGGATAACTAACAGCAAAAAGCGTTTTGTAAAACTTTTCTCCAACACGAATATTATTAAAATCAGTTTCTATAGATGAAGGAGCAATAATATCTGCTACTTTTCCATGGGAAATTGGAAGCGCGTGGGTAGGTTTTGTTGTTTTATTTTTTTTGGACAGAAATGGCATATTAGACTACATTTTCTCCTTTTTGGATATGTGTTTCGGATTCAGGGTTGTAGAGTGCTCGAAAGAGCTCGATAATTTGTTCGTCATGCAAAATGCGAGTTTGCATATTTAGACGAGAAAGCTGAGCTTTCATTCCATCTGCTTTTGTATGGAGGGCTGTTTTTGCATTTGAAAAAAAATGCTCATCTGAGGTAAGTTTGACAGTTGAGGTAATCGCTTCAGGCATACCGCCTTCATATCCAGAGTAGGGAATTGTTACATAGAATTTCTTGTCAAGAACTGCATTTTGTTTTACTAACTGCTCTACAAAATTTTTGTATTGTTCTAAGTATGCTTTTACATGCTGGTTGGATGGCAATTGTATTTCTTTTTCAAGAAGTGTCACATAGGAGGTAATATCGACTCGCTTGTTAAGAACCAGAATTTGTGTTGGGTAGGAAAGAGAATTTAAAAATGCAGAATATGCTGAAATTTGTGCATTTTGCTCATCTTGAGAAAGAAGAGCAAAATTTGTAGCAAACGCTTCGATAATAAGACACGCGGTATTATTGGTAAATACAACAATATCTTCTTTTATTTCCTTTATTTCTGTAAATGATTGTGTTGATGTTTTACTCATTGTTTTCCTCCAAAAAGAGACTTTCGTAAATTTTCTCTTTCATCTGTTGAAATTATTTCAAGAGGAGGGAGTATTGTTCCATCTGCTGTAATTGTAATGACAGCAAATTGCTGCTCTCCTTTTGGATCTTCAAAATGAATGGTGTATTTGCCGTTTAAAAGAGGCGTTGCAGAAGCAAACTTTCCCTGCGCATTGGTTTTAAACGCTCTCACAGGATTATCACTTTTATCTTTTACCTCAATTAATATATTTGGCAACACATTTCCCCGTGGGTCTTTAATACTCCCAAGGATTAAATTTGGCGAATCAGGAGAAAGAGTATCTAAAGGTGTTTTTATTTGAGGTAAAGGTTGGGGAGTGCTGGCAACTGAAGGGTGTTGCTGCAGTTGCTGCTTAAGAGTTGATAATTGTTTTTCTAGTTGTTCTTTTTCTTCTAATGCTTTTGCAAGTTGGTTTGCAAGATGGGGTGTATCAGTATTAAGAGGAGCCGTTTGGTGAGTCTCATTTTTTTCTGGCGTAGGAAGTTGAGTGGGATTTACTGGAGACACAGTAGATAATTGAGGAGAAGTAATAACTGGTAATGCTTCTCCTGTTTGTTTGTTGTAGACATATTCATTTGGTTTGAGTACTGCTTTGAAAAAAAGAGATAACATCATATCAGCAGAACGACCTTGTATACGAACAAATGCAAAAAAAATTCCAATTCCTGCACTCAGTCCTCCCAAAGGAACTTTAATAATAAGAGGAATAGGAAGAATAAAAAAAATCCAACCAAGTAATAGCCCAATTGCTAAATAAGCAAATTGTTTAATTGTTAAATCGCCAATAATACGAAATTGAAACCCTGTAATATCTTGGGGAATTGGATGGCCTTCAATAATATCCATACAAACAGTGTATTACGTGAAAACTATGGTTGCAAGATTATCAAACTGCGTCAAACAAAACAACGAATTTGCTATACTAATGATATGTTATACCTCGGATTATTTTTTGTAGAACTAATAATTCTTTTTATTTTATCTATGCAGCTATCAAAAGCATTTTCCAGAATGCTTCTTCGTATTACCCGTAGTACAGAAACAACCATTCATATTATGTCTTTTTTCTTTCTTCCTGGGGTTATCTTGCACGAGCTTGCTCATTGGTTTGTTGCAGGAGTGCTGCTTGTTCCAACAGGGGAGATGGAATTCATGCCTCAAATTCAAGGAAATACGGTTAAGCTTGGAAGTGTTGCAATTGGACAAACAGACCCACTCAGGCGTTTTCTCATCGGCGTTGCGCCAATTATTATTGGACTTACAGCAATGTTTGGACTATTTGCCTATTTTGCTAATGTTGTGCCGGCAGTTAATTGGCAGACAGCTGTTGTTGGATACTTATTTTTTGAAATTGGCAATACGATGTTTTCAAGCACAAAAGATATGGAAGGGGCAATTGCTCTCGGTATTTTTGTAGCCATTATCTGCGCACTAATTTATTTTCTTGGGCTACGAGTAAATCTTTCTGGAATAGAAACGTTTTTCATACAACCTGTTATTGTTGGAATATTTCAAAAAGTAGATGCTATGCTTCTTTTCCCAATTGTGATTAATATTCTTCTATATACTCCAAGTGTGTGGAGAAAATAATTATTGGCAAGCCTGAAAGCCCTTCTGTAAAACATTTTGTGGCTCGATACACGTTACTCCTGTTGCACTTCCAATAATATTAATAATAAGAAAGGAGAAAAGAACAAATGATAATCCAATAGCAGCATAAAAAAGTGTTTTATTGGCACTATCTATTGCTTTTTTGTCTGCTTGGGAGGAAATATATTTAAATCCAGCATAAATAATCATTGCAACACTGACTGTTCCTACAAAAATGAGTGTTCCATTAATCACAAGTGCAATCATGCCAAAAGCAGGGAAGGTAGAATTAGAATTTCCTCTCCATAAACAATCAAGAGTTGCTGGACAGTTTGGACCACCACAGGGATTTGTACTTGGATCACATGCAGATGCCATATCTACACTATAGCAAAAAAACAAAAAAGAATGCAGGGATTATTTCCCAATCTGAGGAATAGAAATGCCATTGAGAGATGTTCCAATAAAGAATTGAAGTAAAATATTAATAATAAGATATGCTAAAAATGTTACGGCAAGGCCAACTGCTGCTGCAATAATTTGATTTCGAGCTCCTTCAACATTTTTTGTATCTCCTTGGGAGGTAATCCAACGGATACCTCCTTGCACCAAAAACCACAACGCAATAATTGCAGCAACAATAAACATCATGGTGATTACAGCACCTAAGACTCCACCAACACTTGTTGCTCCAGTAACATTCATCCCAAGTGCACAAAGAATAGAAAAAGCACCGTTTGAAGAAGTTGTTGCAGCTGTATTCGCTTGACATGGATTTATAGCTGACTCTGCAAATGCCAAACCAGGAAGAGTGAGATAAAGCGTAGCACTTGTAAGAAAAAGAGATAATTTTTTCATCCTAATTCCATGCTAGACAGCTTTTGCTAATTTGTCAAGCGGTCTGTTAAGGGCACGCTAACTTAGGATTAAGAGGGCCAAAAAGAGGAACACAAAAAAAACTTGCTGCAACATTAACAAAAAATGCAGAAAGTAATACAAGCGATAGCCCGACAGCTGCATAAATAATAATATGCTGTGCTCCTTCAACATTTTTTGCATCTCCACCTGAGGTGGTCCATTTCCACCCGCCATAAATGATATATCCAAGCGTTGTTATGATTGCAATAACAAATGCCATGATAAGTCCCCAGCTAATTATAGGAGATCCATAAGTGGAGTTACTTATTATCGTAGCAACTGATTGAATTTGGCTTGGAAGACCAATATTTCCATATCCTGGAACGCCAAAAGCAAGTAGTTTGTCAGTCATATTATTTTGAAAACCCTGGTAAATGTAATATATCAAATCCAATTATCTGAAGAATAGCAACAGAAAAAATAACAAATACAAGTCCTATGATTGCTGCAGTAAGTCTTTCTCGTGCTCCTTTTACTTTTTCTGGATTGCCTTGTGAAAGACTGAGTTGATATCCAGATACAATAACAAGAATGAGAGCAACAGCGCCAGAAATACTCAGAAGAATAGAAAAAATTGTTTGAATAAATGCACTTGGAGTTCCAGTATTTATGGGACCTATTGCTGTGTCACAAATTCCATTGGGACAAGGATTGTAGGTTGTTCCGGTTGGCGCATTGGAAGGATTAACTTGTGATGTACATGGCCATGGATCTGTGCGTCCTGGTTGAGCAAGGACGGTGTTATCACAGACTTCTCCTGTTCCACATGCCCTTGTGAAGTCATTTGTTGCACCATTAACTCCACACGTAAATGTTGTTGTGTCTTTACAGATACAGTCGAGAACACTTTCATCAATCGCTGCACACGGAGCCCCAGCACTATTTGTTGCTTTTGAATCACAAACCTCTGAAGCTCCACATGTTCCGGCATACACGTTATGACAGCCAATTTTTGGGGAGCAGAAAACCTGTGTATATTGTCCTGCTGTTTGTCCCTCTTGGTCACAGGTATACTTAGTTGCTGCATAGGAAATTGGAGTAAATATTTTGAAACAAAGGAAAAACAGACATAAAGAAATAAATAATAGCCATATTTTTTGCATACTTTAAGCATAATAAAAGTATGCTAGGCTGTCAATTTAAACTATAGAGTGAATTTTATTCCCCGACCTTTTATAGTAAGAAGATGAGTAGGATTATTTGGGTCTTCTTCTATTTTTTTCCTAACGCGAAAAATAAGCTGATCAAGTGCTTGGTCTGTAACGCCTGCTGTTGTTGCAGTTTCTTTCCAGACGGCAGTAATAATAGTTTCTCTCGTAAGAATTGTATGGGAGTTTTCCAGTAAATATTTTAACAACCGAAATTCAGCACCAGTCAGTTGTTCGGAAAGGACAAGACTGCCTTTTTTAATCGTGTCTGTAGATGGGTCGTAAGTAAGTGTTTGTTTGTCTTGGGACGTGTGGGCCTTTACATACTCTGTAAAAAGGGGAATGGTGATAGTATGTGAGGAGTCAAGAAGTCCAAGCTTTTCGAGTACATCTGTTTCTATTTTGCAGGATTTTGACTGTACACAATCTTTGAGTGCTTGTTGCTCAGAGGGTATAAGAAATGCCCAAATTTCTCTGAGTGCTCCTTGGATTGTTTTTTGAGGTAGTAAAAATGCTAGTAGTTCTTGTTTGGTCTCTGGTATTTTATCACTCGTAGCGAGTAGAGCCTCACATCCAAGTCGAACTAATTTCCCATGGCCTCCTGTTATATCAATGAGAGTTTGGATAGTTTTCTCTGGAAGTTTTTTCTGGGCAAGCTGTTGAAGGTATGAAATTCTAAATGCAGTGCCTATGCTATCATACACTTTGGTATACACAGTATTACCAGCAAAAAATTCATAAAAATCTGCAAGAGTTGCGGGTTCTACAAAATCTTCCAGTGGTCTAGTAAGAGAAAAGACAACGGAAAATTTATATTTTGCCCTCTCGCGAAGGCTTCTTATATGGACAAAAAAATCATCTGTTAAGAGAGGAATATATAATTCAAACCTCTCAAACATAAAAATAATGTGTAAATTTTTTTCATGCACCAAAATATCCACTGCATCTTTAAGTCCCTGAAATAGCACAAGATCGTCTTTATATGAGAGTGATTTTTTAAATATTGCATCTGTTTGGGTAAATGCGTCTTCAAGGCGGCGTTCGTGAAGAGAAGATACAAGCTCAAGAAAAATAAACTTTAATACGTCTCCAAGTGGTCTATTTTTTACCTCGGCAAAATTAATAAATACAAAATGAAACTTTGTTTGCTCCTGGCCTAAATGGCGTACACGAATATTATGGTTATATACCAAAAATGCACATAAATTTCCTCGTCCAACCCCAGGCATACCAATCAGTTGTGCGGATTTGCCATCTTTTATAAAAGACAAAAGCTCTTTAATTTCTTCAAACCGCGTGCTTTCTGGGTACAGCGCTTCTAGATGGTGATGGTCCATATATCTATCATACAGTAAAAACATTTTGTAAGGAAATTATCAAGTAAGACAAGGAAAATAGGACTATCCTGAATACACAAAAGTAATACTTTACATTGACAATCTAAAGATGTGTAGGTATGCTTTTAGGAAGGAGATTTATTATGACAGATGTTTATGCAGAGATAGCTCCTGCTCGGTTGACACCACAGGAGTCACAAGCGCAACAAGAGAGAAAAATTAAAAATTACCAATCATTTTTGGATAAAGAAGAGCAAGACGAAAGAGAGGGACGGGTAGTGCCTCCAGATAAGGCGTTTAATCCCGAGCTGTTAAGGCGGTTAGGTATTCAAAGAACCGATTTGAGTTTTTCATTTTCTCAGCAGACACAAGATGCAATGAGAAAGCAAGAACAAATTCAGTTGCGAATGAAAGACGTAAAAACACTGAAGGATGCACAACAAACAGGTTTGGAAAATCTCCAGAGACTCATGGATAGACTTGCCCAAGGAGAAAAAGGCCCAACACTGTACGCAGATATAAATACTGTATCAGTTAGGTTGCAAACAGTTGTGGATGCATTAAGAAAGATTACCGATGCTGCCGTGAATGGAAGAATTACTGATCGACAGGCACAAGCATACCCGCAATTTTTGCAAGCACTACTTAATAGTGTAGATGCGTCAAAACTTCCTCCCGACTTTGATGCGAGAGTAAAAGAGCTGATG
>PPGL01000006.1 GCA_003173915.1 Candidatus Levyibacteriota bacterium
GGAGTCTACGAACTTCCTGGAGCACATGTAATTATTACCGCCCATAAAGCACTCGAACACTATGTTAGCCCAAGACAGCTTAATGAATTAAAAGAAATGCTTGATATTAAATGGGCATATCTTTGCTACGGAGCACTTTGGTATGACCCAGCAATGGAGGCAATCAATGCGTTCAATGATAAGGTAAATGAAAAGGTGAACGGAAAAGTAACTATCAAACTGTATAAAGGCACAGCAACGATTGTCGCAATGGATTCCCCCTTCGCCCTTGCACATAGTTCGTTTACTGCGATTGGGGGATACAACTTTAATGTCAATGCAAGTGCAGGATTTACAGAAATTTATTCTTTGCAAATGAAGCTCGCAAATCAGATAAAACTAAACAAAAAGGAGAAAATATGAACAAAACACTCGTACAAATAAAGCAAATGAAACAATCTGACCTTCCAGAAGTTCTTTTGTTATGGGAAAAAGCTGGGTTAGATATTACTAGCCCAGAAAAAGAACTTCTAGCTTTACAAAACAATCCAAATACATGTTTTGTCTTAACGAAAGATGAAAAAATCATTGGCGCAGTGCTCGGAGCATTTAATGGAAGAAGAGCATGGGTATATCATCTTAGTATTCATCCTGCTTACCAGCATATGGGATATGGTTCTCTGCTCTTAAAAAAAGTAGAATCTGAACTAAAAAAGAAAGGGGCATATAGAATTCACCTTGGAGTCGCTTTTACTAACTTAAAAGTTTTACCTTTTTACGAAAATCATGGTTACTCAGTTGTTAATGATGCTTTATGGATGGGGAACCTATGAAAAAGGATTTACTATCCATAACCAACCTAACAGCAGAAGAAATACTAAATATGCTCAGCTTTGCGAAGGAGTTGAAAGAAAAGCACATGCAATCTGGACAGTCACCTCAACTGTTAAAAAATAAAACACTTGCAATGATTTTTGAAAAACCATCACTCAGAACAAAGCTTGCATTTGAAGTTGCCATGACACAACTTGGCGGACATGCTGTTTATTTAGGACCAACTGATATCGCGCTTGGAGTCCGTGAACCAATTAAAGATATAGCAAAAGTAACAAGCAGCATGGTAGATGGAATAATGGCAAGAACATTTAGCCATAAAACAATTGAAGAGCTTGCAATGTATGCGACTGTACCTGTTATAAATGGATTGTCCAATCTCGAACATCCATGTCAAATACTTGCCGATCTACTTACAATATCCGAACAAAAAGGGACGCTTAAAAATATAAAAATTGCTTTTGTTGGAGATGGGGAGAATAATGTTCCATATTCTCTCATACTTGCTGCTGCTCTTCTTGGTATGCATATTACCGTTGTAGCCCCAAAAGGGTATTGGATGAAACAAGAAATTGTAACGAAAGCAAAAAAAATAGCATATCAAACAGGATCAATCATTAAAGAGGTAGATCAAACTATAGAAGCAGTTGCAGATGCTGATGTCATTTATACAGACACATGGGTGAGTATGGGAGATGAAAATGAGAAAACAAAACGCCTTGCTCTATTTCAGCCATATCAAGTAACAAAGCAACTGATGTCATATGCTAAACCCGATGCAATTTTTATGCATGATATGCCTGCATATAGAGGAAATGAAGTAACAGAAGAGGTGATAGATGGACCCCAATCTGTTATTTTTCAACAAGCAGAAAATAGATTGCATGTGCAAAAAGCGATATTGGCATTTTTATTAAATCCAGAGTATTTTTATGCAAGAAGTGATTTTATGAAGAGTAGTAAGTATGATCTAAAATACCAGACCTAATTTTTTGAACAGTGAAGCAAAATTTCTATATTAATCTATATCAATATATAAATATATATAAACTTGTATATCATGACTGTGTAATTTTAGTTGTTGACAAAGGAAGCATTCTCTTTTAGACTAACTGTTAATATCTATGGCAAACGCAAGTAATGATGTTTGGAAAATACAAGGCAACTTCAAAGGTAAAGACATTATTTCTCTCGATCAATTTTCTACCAAAGATATAGATATTCTCTTTAAGGTAACTGCAGAAATGAAGGATATTGCGGCCCATGCAAAGCCGTCAACACTTTTACAGGGTAACATTGTTACCCTGATTTTTTATGAACCTAGTAGTCGTACCTTTGGATCATTTGCGGCAGCAGTCAAACAGCTTGGTGGACAAACAATAGAAATTCAAGATCCACAACATTTCTCATCTGTAGCAAAAGGAGAAACGCTTGAAGATACAATGAGGGTGTTTGAAGCCTATTCTGACGCAATTGTCATTCGCCACCCACAACTTGGAACAGCAGAAAAAGCAGCAACTGCAGCAGAATTTGTACCAATTCTTAATGCAGGTGATGGAATTGGCGAACACCCAACACAGGCACTGCTTGATCTTGCAACAATTCACGAAAAGCACCATCATTTGGACAACCTAACAGGTGTTATGGCAGGAGACTTATTACATGGACGCACCATTCATTCGTTAATACGAGGACTATCGCTGTATAAAGGAATAACGTTATATTTATTATCTCCAAAAGAACTCAAACTATCAAAAGAGGATTTTGAGCAATTTAGTAAACGAGGAGTAAAGCTTATAGAAATCGAGTCCGATGGTGATGTGCCGGAAAATGCAGATTTTTGGTATTGGACAAGAGTGCAAAAGGAAAGATTTGCAAATCTTGAAGATTATGAAAGGGTAAAAAATAAATTTATTGTCACCCCAGAGCTTATGAAGAAAAAGGCAGGAAAAAATACTATCCTTATGCATCCACTCCCACGAGTTGGAGAAATTCTTCCTGAGGTAGATAACGATCCGCGGGCAGCATATCTACGATCAGAAGTACGAAATGGTATGTATGTCCGCATGGCACTATTGGGATTAATTTTGGGGAAAATATAAGTGAATTAGGCAAATATCTTATTTCTTTCTGCATAATTCCTAATTCATAATTCTTAATCTGAATATGGCAAAACTTATCTTAAAAACCGGCATCGAACTTGAAGGAGAATCATTTGGATATACAAGCTCTAAAGCAGGAGAAGTAGTCTTTGCAACAGGAATGACAGGCTATCCACAAGCATTTACCGATCCATCTTTTGCAGGGCAAATTCTTGTTCTTACATATCCGCTTGTTGGTAATTATGGGGTACCAGATAGAGCATTTTGGGAATCAGACAAATTGCAAATTTCAGGACTGATTGTTTCTGATTATATTGATACACCAAGCCATTTCCAAAGTAGAATGACTCTTGCAAAATGGTTACAGAAAGAAAAAATTCCCGGGCTTATTGTAAAAGATACACGATTTCTGACTGAGCATCTTCGAGATAATGGCTCCACACTTGGAAAAATTATTATTGATAAAGATATAGACTGGTATGACCCAAATGTTGATGATTTACTTTCCCAAGTTGCTCCAAAAGCAGTAACGGTAGAAGGGGAAGGAAAAAAAACAATTTGTCTTATTGATTGTGGAGGAAAAAGAAATATCCAAAGAAATTTCGTAAAACGAGGAGTGAAAGTCATTACTGTTCCATGGAATTACGATGTATTTGGAAAAAATTCTAAGCTCAAATTTGATGCTCTTTTTATTTCTAATGGGCCAGGAGATCCAAAAATGGCACAAAAAACAATCGAAACAGCAAAAAAATCTTTAGAGTTAAAAATTCCAACACTTGGCATTTGTCTTGGCCATCAAATTCTTGCACTTGCTGGTGGAGGAGATACGTACAAACTTAAATTTGGTCATCGAAGTCAAAATCAGCCATGTGTTTTGGAAGGCACAACGAAATGCTATATTACAACACAAAATCATGGATTTGCTGTTGGACGTATGCCGGAGGGATTTAAACCGTGGTTTGTTAATGCCAATGACGGCAGTAATGAAGGAATTATTCATGAAAAACTGCCATTTATGTCTGTACAATTTCATCCAGAAGCAACACCAGGACCAGTGGATACAGAATGGATATTCGACTATTTCGTAGATAGAATTAGTAAATAAAGGCAAGAGAGGATTAAAAAGAAAGATTATGAATAAAACAAATATAAACAAAGTTGTTATTTTGGGATCTGGAGCGCTTAAGATTGGAGAAGCAGGGGAATTTGATTATTCAGGTTCTCAAGCAATTAAAGCGCTAAAAGAAGAAGGCATTAAAACTGTTTTGATAAACCCAAACATTGCCACTATCCAAACATCAAGAGAACTTGCTGACACAGTGTACTTTTTACCTGTTACTCCATATTTTGTCGAGCAAGTCTTAGCAAAAGAAAAACCAGACGGGCTTCTTTTGTCTTTTGGGGGACAAACAGCACTTAACTGTGGACTTGAGCTTGAAAAAACAGGGGTTTTGAAAAAACTCGGAATAGCAGTTTTAGGTACCCCTGTTAAGGCAATTCAGCTTACCGAAGACCGGCAGGAATTTGCCGAACATCTTCATAAAATCGGTATTCCAACTCCGCGAAGTGAAGCTGCAACAACACTAAAAGAAGCAGAAAAAATTGCAAAGGAAATTGGTTACCCTGTTATGATTCGCGCAGGATTTACCTTGGGAGGACAGGGAAGTGGTGTTGCAAAAAACCTAAAACAATTAAAAGCAATTGTTAATCGAGCATTAGCATTTGCTCCACAAGTGTTGGTTGAACAATATTTGCATCACTTCAAGGAAATTGAATATGAAGTTGTTAGGGACGATCAAGATAACTGTATTACTGTGTGTAATATGGAAAATATGGATCCACTTGGCATTCATACAGGAGAATCTATTGTTGTCGCACCAAGCCAAACGCTAACAAACGATGAATATCATCTTCTTCGTAAAGCATCCATCGATATTGTGAGAAGTCTTGGCATTGTTGGAGAGTGCAATGTGCAATATGCACTTAACCCAAATCCCAAAGGAAAAACACTAGACTTTTATGTCATCGAAGTAAATGCTCGCCTTTCAAGAAGTTCTGCACTTGCTAGTAAAGCAACAGGTTATCCACTGGCATACGTTGCTGCCAAACTTGGACTGGGGTATAACTTGACCGAACTAAACAATAAAGTAACCGGTGTAACAAAAGCAGCATTTGAGCCTGCACTTGATTACGTTGTGGTAAAAATTCCTCGCTGGGATTTACAAAAGTTTAAAGGAGCAGACCAACGACTTGGAAGTGCAATGAAATCAGTTGGAGAAGTAATGGGAATTGGTCGCAGCTTTGAAGAAGCGTATCAGAAAGCGATTCGCATGCTTGATTTAGACTATGAAGGCGCAACATCGGAAAAACTTTTTTCAGAAAATGAAAATCTCCTTGAGGATCTTCGTATTCCCACTCCCAAAAGAAGATTTGCACTTGCAGCAGCAATGAAAGCTGACATATCAATAAAAAAGATCTACAAACTTACAGGAATTGATCCATGGTTTTTATACAGAATCAAGCATATTGTTGACTACGAAGAACGAATTCGCAGTGACAAAAATCTTGATGTCACACTTCTTTGGAAACTCAAACAGATCGGTTTTTCTGATAAACGTATTGGTGAACTAACTAACCAAACAGGTCTTGAAATCCGTGAACTTCGCAAAAAATGGGGGATTCTCCCCTCTGTCTTACAAATTGATACGCTTGCCGGAGAATTTCCTGCAAAAACAAATTATTTGTATATGACATACAATGCCAACCATCATGATATTGCCCAGACAGGAAAAAATTCTGTTGTTGTACTTGGATCTGGACCATATAGAATTGGTTCGTCTGTAGAATTTGATTGGTGTAGCGTTAATACAGTACTTCAGTTAAAAAAGTACAAGAAAAAGTCCATTATTATTAATTGCAATCCAGAAACGGTTTCAACAGACTATGATATCTCTGACAGACTATATTTTGAGGAATTAACATTTGAGCGTATTGCAGACATTTACGACTTTGAAAATCCCTATGGAATTATTGTTTCTGTTGGAGGACAAACACCAAATAATCGTGCAAAATCATTACATAATTACGGCGCACATATTTTAGGAACAAGTCCAGATGATATTGATATAGCAGAAAATCGTAGTAAATTTTCTGCCCTTTTGGACAAGCTAGAAATTAAACAACCAGCATGGAAAGCATTTACAACACTCACAGATGCAGAAAGCTTTGCAGAAGCAGTTGGATATCCTGTCCTTATTCGCCCATCGTATGTTCTTTCAGGAAGTGCAATGAATTTATGCTTTAACAACAAAGATCTTGAACAATACTTGCAAGAAGCAACAAAAGTTTCAAATGAATACCCAGTTACTGTTTCTAAATTTTTTGAAAAAGCAAAAGAAGTTGAGCTTGATGCAGTAGCGCAAAAGGGAGATATTAAAGCCTTTGTCATATCCGAACATGTAGAAAATGCAGGAGTCCACTCTGGCGATGCAACGATTGTTTTGCCTACACAAGACATTAATGAAGAAACAAAAGAAAAAATGGTAAAAGCTGCACGGGATTTAGCAAAAGCACTTACTATTACTGGACCATTCAATATACAATTTTTGGCAAAAGATAACGAAATCTTTATTATCGAAACCAACCTTCGCGCTTCACGAACATTTCCTTTTATTGCAAAAGTTACAGGAGTTAATATGATTGCACTTTTTGTTGACGCACTTTTCGAAAGACAAATTAAAAGAGTGTATGTCCCGAGTCCTTCCTTTGTTGCAGTAAAAGTTGCACAGTTTTCATTTTCCAGACTCACTGGAGCACATCCAACACTTGGTGTAGAAATGGCCTCAACTGGAGAAGTAGCGTGCTTTGGAAAAGATATCGAAGAAGCATATCTAAAAGGAATGCTTGCGACAAATGGACGAATTCCACAAAAAGGAATTTTTGTGAGCGTTGGAGGAGATCAAATGAAACAGGATTTCTTAACGGCCGCACAAAATTTAGAAAAATTACATCTACCACTCTATGCCACAGAAAAAACAGCACGATTTTTGAATGCAAATGGTATAAAAGCAACCATGTTATATAAAATTCATGAAGAAAAATCACCAAATATTTTAGATTATTTTGTAAAAAAGCAAATTGATTTAGTTGTCAATATTGTAGAAAAACATATTAAAAAAGATGTTGATGATGATTATGCGATTCGAAGAGCTGCAATAGATAATAATATTTTGATAATTACAAAAATGTCTCAGATAAAATTACTTGCAAAAGCACTCATCCATAAACCGCTTGAGAAGTTAGAAATCAAATCATGGGAAGAGTACACGCAATCTCGTTGACAAAAAATGTAGACTAGGATATAACGAAACAAGTATATAAAGAGTATAGAAATTCATTACAATTTGATTCAGGGGGTGACGCGAGTGAAGGGACCCGCTGACGCGCAACGAAACGAAGAGAAGTGAGCATCTGCGGGAAGAAACGAGCGACAGGACCCCTAAAAAAATATGCCTAATGTAAAAACACAAAAACTCTGGGGACACGCATTCGATATGCAACCTGACAAGGTTGTTATTGAATTCTGCGCAGGTCGGGACGTTAAGGGAACTCTTCCAGCAGATTCCTTTTTGCTTCCATACGATGTGTGGGGAGACCGTGCACACTGTATCATGCTTTACAAACAAGGCATTATTACGAAAGAAGACGCAAAAATTATTTTAGGCGGACTGGACGAAGTTGAAAAACAATGGAAAGAAGGAAAATTTGTTTTGGACCCGACAAAAGAAGATGTTCATACCAACATTGAATCATTCTTAATTGAACATTATGGTGTCAATCATGCAGGCAAACTCCACACAGCACGAAGTAGAAACGACCAAATTAATGTTGACACAAGGCTTTATCTTCGCGACCAAGCACGAAATTTTGTGATGGAACTTCTATCTCTTACTGATGTGCTTCTCAACTCCGCTAAAAAATATGAAAACTATTTAATTCCAGGATTCACTCATACTCAACACGCAATGATCACAACCTTTGGCCACATGATGCTTTTCTTTGCAAATATGGTATTAAGAGATGCAAAACGCTTTACCCTGTGGTACAACTTACATAACTATAATCCTCTTGGAAGTATTGTCAGTTACGGAACATCCTATCCAATCGATCGCCACATCACAAGTAGTCTTATGGCATTTGACGGACCGGAATTAAACAGTATTGATGAACTGACAAATCGTTGGGAAGCAGAAGCAGATTTAGGTTATGCAATTAGTATTTTGATGAATCATCTCTCAACCATTTCCCAAACACTTATTGTCTTCGCAACCCCAGAATTTGGGATGATTAAAGTTTCTGATTTGTATTCAACCGGCAGTTCTGTTATGCCACAAAAGAAAAATCCAGACTCTTTGGAAGTTATGCGCGGAAAAGCAGCAGTTGCAAGTGGCTATCTCCAAGCACTCATGGGAATGGGGAAAGCAAATTTTATTGGCTATAACCGTGATTCACAATGGACAAAATATGTAATTACCGATCTTGTGAGAGAATGTATTCTTGCTCCAAAAATCATTGAAGGTGTTGTTGAGACAATGAAGGTGAATAAAGAAAAAATGGAATATTGGTGCAATGTTGGTTTTATCGGCACAACTACACTGCTTGAGCAAATTGCTGCAAATTATAATGTTCCATTCAGACTTTCCAAGATGATTGTTGAAAGAAGTGTAAAGTATTCTCAAGGACAGGAAAAAGTAACGTACGAAGCAGTCAAAAAAGCAATTGAAGAGCTAGAAGTTAACGCTCCAGTTACTGCCGAACAAGTGATGCAGTGGCAAGACCCTGTTGAGATAATTAATTTAACAAAATCATTTGGTGGACCATCGTTTGCTATGAATAAAATAGCAGTCAATCTTCTCAAAAAAGAAGCTGCAGAACTTGAGAAGTGGCTTAAGAAAAAAGAGAAACAACGAATGACCTCAGACGAACTCTTGGCAAAAGAAGTCACCACAATTAGAAAATGACCACTCGGAAAAAAGGAATTATTGCTCTTTTTATTCTATCTTGCGTATGGGCATCTTTTGGACTACCAATTAGATATTTAGGTGCCAATTTTACAAACCTACAGCAAATTTACCTCCGAACATTTGTCTCAACACTTGGAGCATTTTTGTTATTTAAGAAAGACCTCCATTTTCAAAAATTTTTGCACATGCCCAAAAAAGAATGGATGGTATTACTATTTCGTGTTCTTTGCATGTATGGATTTGCTGTCATTTTATATACACAGGCCTACAAACTTACGACGTTTGGCGAGGTTTCATTTTTAGGGGCAATTCCAACAACTGCAGTTTTAGGATTTTTACTACTTGGGGAAAAAGTAACGATACGCAAAATACTCTTTATTCTCCTTTCTGTTATTGGAATTCTACTCATTACAGTTACAGATTTTTCCCATTTTTTTACATGGAACAGGGGAGACGAGCTTGCCTTAATTTCTGATTTTTTCTTTTCTTTAAGCTACGTTGCAAGAAAATGGCAATCAAATTACCTCAACAACAAAGAACTTTCTCTGTGTATGGTACTTTTTGGATCTATACTTGTCTTTTCGTTTTCAATGATTCATAGAGAACCTCTCCCTTCACCACAACAATTTAGTATGCCTATCCTTGCCGTTATTATTGGTGCAGGGCTTCTGAACATTGCAAGTCAATTTCTTCTCAACTTTGGGTTTCAGTATGTTGAGGCAGCACTAGCAAGTAATATTGTGTCTCTAGAAAGTTTCTGGGCAGTTATTTTTGGATATGTTTTTTATGGAGAGCTCCTCTCCTTTCAGGCCCTATGTGGTGGTCTTCTTATTCTCTCAAGTGTGGTGTTTTTGAATAAGGAAGAAGAAAAGAAATAATATTTTGTCATCCTGAACTTGTTTCAGGATCTTCTATTATTCAGAAAATGCCGAAATACCCCAAGAGTACTGGCTTTTTACAAAGCGGCGCAGTTCGGCATGACATGAAAAGATTTCTATTTTATTCCCAAAACCTTTCGGCCGTTTTCTGTAGCAATTTTTACTAACTGGTCAATATCTGTATATCGACATGCGGAAATCATAAGCTTAAGTTCTGCCCAAATATCTCCATCTGAAAGTGGCAGGTAAATATCGCAAATATTATCTGTCCCAATACTCACAGTAACCCCTGCCGGAACCATTTCATCAACTGGAGTAATTGCATTATGTGTTGGCGCAACTTCATCTGTTCGAGCATTATCAATCCATGCAATTGGACAAGAAACCATCATGACACCTGCATCAACCATTTTTTTGTACAACTCCATTCTATATTTTTTTGGATGTGCGGCAATTGAGATTCCATGAACTCCTACAACTTTCCCTTGCATTCCGTGTTGAATGGTTTTTTGGACAAGAAGCTCTGTTTCTTTTTCGGCTGCAGTATTTAACTGATCAACATGAATATGTGTCATTTTTCCCATTTTTTTTGCAGTATCCATGAGCACATCAATATGTTCGGCCTCATGACCTTTATCTTTTCCAGGAAGTCCTCCAATAATATCAACAAATTGTGCACCAATATCAAACCATTTCTTGGCTTTTGGATCTAAAACACCTTTGAGAACTTGATTAATATACTTAATCTGAATATCTTTGCCATATCGCTCTCGAGCTTTCGTTGCAGCTTTAATTGCTTTATCTTCGATAACATCATCGACATCAATAAATGTTCCAACTGCTGTTATTCCTTGCCCAATCATCATTTCTAATACCTTTGCCATTCGATCGTATATCTGATCTACTGTAGAGTTTTTTTTGACTTCATCAACTAAGTGCCATTTTTCTTTGAGTTGAGATTGATATAAATGAAATGTCTCTGGAGTAATCGTGTAGGCTCTATCTAAATGTGCGTGGCAGTTAGCAAAGCCGCCATTTTGTTTAATTTTTTTAAGTATGTGTTGTTTGAGGTCAAAATACGAAACACTCTTTGCCATATGCTTGGTAAATTTTCTCCATAGTAAACCGAGCAACTCTTTTTGTCAACAAGAAAAAGCTTGATATAATCTGAATACTATGAAAAGATACTTCGCCATTTTTCTTTGCGCATTTATCATCTTTCTCGTAGGCCTTTGGTATGCGGATGCTACCAATCCATACGGAAGATTTAGTATTATCAAGCCGTTTTTTTCTATAACAATCACTTCCTCGGGACAAATGAAGCTTACACAAATTCGCAGAGTAACATTTGTTGCGAATCCACTTATAAACCTTCTTACATATGTACAACGTGGCTTTCGAACAATTAGTAATGCGCAGTTTTCCGAAAAACCATTTATAGGAGATGAAACAAGCATTCTAGAACAAATCCACTCAGAACGATTTGATATAACTAAACCCTATGTTATTTCTGGTGCACATTTTGCCGAACTCTATGTACGAAATGCAGGAATATTTTACAACGCACTTCTAGACCCTCGAGTAGGTATCTCTCAAAAAGACTGGGAAAATAGGGAAAGCGTTACTTTACAAACAATTGCACTAGATCTTGCACTGCTTAAAGAGTCAGGCAAGGAATATACAACATTTGTTCCTATGTGGAGTAGTACATTTACTGGTGTAAATTGGGCAACCCAACCTTCTGATTCGCTTTTCTCGCTTTTCTATACGCTTACTGCACTTACTGACAATACGTCTATTTCAAATACTTTTCCTGCGGCACAATTGTCACAATATTCTCTCCAAACCCAAGATGCAGGGAAAAAATTGTTAGAACAATACAAACCAACACTGGAAAAAGTAACCAACGAGTATATAACATCTACTATTGATCCTACCACTGGCCTTATCAAAACAAACATTACGCTTTCCAGTGCACGAGATGGAATAAAACGCCAAAGCAGCTTTTATGACAATGTTATTGCGTGGAGCACTGCAAAACTGGCCACTAACCTTGGACTGACGATAGCCTGCCCCCAACAATATCAAACGAACAGGTGTGACTTTGACAAATGGAAACAAACAATCATTAGTGCATTTTGGGATGAAAAAACAGGGATATTCTTAGACGATCTTTCTACAGAGTCAAAAACAGAACATATATATTCTGCTGATGTTTTTATTATCACTTCAACACAATTTCTTGATGTAGCAAACGCACAAGATAGAAACAAACTTGAACGAGAAATTTCCTATGTAGAGCAAAACAAACTTGACAGTCCATTTCCATTACAATACGGAGTAAAAGACGAGCCAAACAAGCTCTATTTTTTTGTCAGATTTTTTGCTCCTTCATACATGGGACAAACCATCTGGAGTCATTGGGGAATAGAGTATATAAAAACACTTATTATGTTATCGAAATTTGAACCTAGCTATATAACTTTGGCAAAAGAAGAACTTGCTTCCTACAAACAAAATATCGAAAAATTTGGAGGATACCCGGAAGTCTATGACACAAAAGGAGCAATGTACCAAACACCATTTTATAAAAGTATTTTACACACAGGATGGGTTATTAACTACGAAGAGGCAACCATAATGCTCAAGGGAATACAGTAAAACTTGCTTTTCCTTTCACCATTCCATATACTTTAAATACCTATGAACCACGATCAAATCGACGAGACACAGAGAGAAAAAATCTTTGTTCAGGATTATTCAAA
>PPGL01000065.1 GCA_003173915.1 Candidatus Levyibacteriota bacterium
TGTAATTCATTTGATGCTGAATTTCTGAGAATCCTTTCGGGAATGCTTTGGCAACAGTCTCAAGATTTTCTGTTGTGAGTTCGGGAAAAATCTGTTGAAACAAATAATATCGTAGGAATGCAACATCATCTTTTGCAAAGCTTCTTCTCACTGCAAGATAGACTTGTACGTTTTTTGTGTCTTCTGAATCATCTTGAATTATCAAGTGATTCTTAAAAATATGATACATAAAATTACTCATCGCATCTTTTTTATGATTTGGAGCAAGAAGGAGAGAAATTTGACAACTCATCAGTTGAAACATCCATTCGTTTAGCATTGTTTCAGATGTTTTTGGATGATGACGCAGAATAAGATGCTTTAGCTCTAAGTACAAATTAATAATGTGCGCTGTCTTATGAATATATAATTGTGGCAAACTATTATCGGGAAAATACCGTGCCCACACAAGTTCTCGAAGAAGTGGTTCTGCGACTTTATCCCCTGTTCCACCAAGAAGCAGTCGTCTTTTTAAAATACGGGATATGGCATTTTTGAGAATAACCGTATCTTCTTGCAAATCCATGGCGTTACGAAGTTTTTCGTACCAGGTGGCAAGCTCGGAAACAAATCGGTTGACGACAATTTTTGGATCGTGATTGGCAGGCTCTTTATGTTGATAGACGCGAATAACAGAATTTGCAAGCGGCGCAAATAAATTTGTGTCCATACTACTCTGTAGTATAACACGAGGACAAGAAATGACAAAAAATTCCCGCCAAAATTACTAATTGACAAACCTCCCCTGGCTTTCTTATACTAAAATGTATCATGCCAGTTGCAAAAAGAAAGACAACAAAAATGGAAATGCCTATGGATACTATGCCTACACCAATGTCAACACCTCTTATGCCCCAAGAACCAAGAAAAAATCCATTAGACTCTCTTTCGAAATTAAAACCAACAAGTTATACACCCGTTCTCATGGTGCTCCTTATTATTGCAGCTTTTTTCTTAGGTATGCTTTCTGATAAAGTGATGTATTTGCAAGCAGGGCAAGGGAATGTTCCTCCAGCACAACAAACAGCAGGTAATCAACCTCAGCAACCAGCACAAAAGCAAAATGTTTCTAATGGTCACTTCCCCATTTTAGGTAAAAATGATGCAAAAGTAACAATAATCGAATTTGCCGATTTGAGATGTCCATTCTGTCATCAATTCTATACCGAGACAGAGCCACAGATTATTAAAGATTATGTTGACAGCGGAAAAGCAAAGTTTATCTTTAGATCGTATGCATTCCTAGGCCCTGCCTCAACTGTTGCAGCAAATGCAGCAGAATGTGCAAACGATCAAGGAAAATTCTGGGCATTCCACAATTACATGTATGATAATCAACCAGATGAATCAGATACATCCATGTATACAACGGATAAGCTAACAGCAATTGCTGGGCAACTTGGGATGGATACTGATCAATTCCAATCATGCTTAAGCGCAAACAAAGATAATGATAAAGTGAATACAGACTTCTCCGATGGACAAAAAGCAGGAGTCAGTGGAACCCCAACCATCTTTATAGATGGAACACCAATTGTAGGAGCACAACCATACGCTAGCTTCAAACAAATCATCGACCAAGAACTCGCCAAAAAGTAAGTTAAAGCTTCTAATTTCTCTCTCAAATTGCTAATCCGTTGTCATTCCGAGCGTAGTCGAGGAATCTTATACAAACTACTGAATATGTAAGCTGTTACATGAGATCCCTCCACTACGGTCGGGATGACATTGAGGTTAATTTTTTTGAAGCTTTATATGTAATTAGAACTTAGAAATTGTATACTTAACCTATGCCTTCTTTTTCCCAAACGCTCTACAAGGAATTTTTATCTCCTCTGCTTCTTATTGGCACAATCTGCATTGCACTCCTCTATCTTACTCTATCTGTTTTTTTACTCAACATGCGCCTTTTTGGATTTCTTTTCCTAACACATACGTCATTTGCCACATTTTTCTCTCTTTTTCTTTCGCTTCTTGCAGGACTTTCAACAAGTATGTCTAGTCTTGATTTTATCCTCAGTATTACCAGTGCACTTCTTGTTGGACTGAACGGTATGCTTATTTTTCGAACACTTTACTTTTTAGAGCACTCTGGAAAAGTTCGGCTTTCAATTGGTGGAGCAACAGTATTTGGCATTATTGCAACAGGCTGTACATCGTGTGGACTGTCACTTTTGTCAATTCTTGGATTATCTACTTCCCTTGCGTTTCTTCCCTTTCACGGGCTAGAAATTCATGTTGGATCTCTCATGTTACTTTGTATTTCTGCTTTCTACATGCTTTCAAAAATTCATACAAGCATGTATTGTAAGATTAATAAAAAATAACCACCTATTTTTGGGATAATAAAAAGATTCTCTGGTATAATACCTGGTATGCGTAAATTCCTTGTGCTCTTTTTGTTTTTTATGAACTTTGTCTTAGCAAAAAGTGCATATGCACAAGAAGGCCCCCTCCCCGAGCAACTGATGCCCCATGACGCGTACTACAAAGCGATAGTAAACCAAATAACAAAAGAGGCAATTGGACAATCTGATGGGGTAAAAACACTTTCTCAAACTGCAAATATTACGTTTCTTGAAGGAAACATTCAAGGAAAAAGTATGTCTATTGAGCGAAGTGGTGATACTCGCCTGATGAGTAGTGAAAAACTCAGTCCAGGGCTTACTGTGATTGTTGATGTTACAACCCAACCAGGACAACCAACTCGCTATACAATCACCGATATTTATCGACTTACGTATCTGTGGTACATTGCTGCGGCATTTTTTGTCTGTATCATTATTGTTGCTGGATGGAAAGGATTTAGCGCTCTTGGCGGGCTTATTGTAAGCCTTGTTGTGATTATGGGAGGGATTGTTCCGGCAATTTTGCATCACGCTGATCCACTTGCTGCATGTCTTATTGGCGCATTTGTTATTTTGGTAACAACAACATTTATTGCCCACGGATTTTCAAAAGGAACAACCATTGCTGTTACCTCAACTTTTCTATCTCTTATCATGGCACTTCTGTTTGCAATGTTTGCAGTCCATTTGGCTCATATGGCAGGCCTTGGAACAGAAGATTCCTACATGCTAGAACTTTCTCCAAATCAACAAATTAATCCCTCAGGACTTCTTCTTGGAGGCATTATTATTGGAGCACTAGGCGCACTCAATGACATTACCACAACCCAAGTTGCAGCCCTTTATGCGCTTCGCCGAACAAATCCTGCTGTAAGTGTGCTCCATCTTATTGAGCAAGGATTTCTTATTGGTCGCGAACACATTGTTTCTCTTGTTAATACACTTGTTCTTGCGTATGCTGGCTCGTCTCTTGTTATTTTTATTTTCTTTGGACTTAATCCCGCACATCTTCCTTGGTGGGTCATTGTCAACAACGAAACAGTCAGTGAAGAAATTATTCGAAGTATTGCTGGAAGTTTTGGTCTTATTCTTGCTATTCCGATCACAACACTTCTTGCAGCCTGGCTTGTATCAAAAGATCAACAAGCAAAAAACGAACCTCTTGCCCACGCTCATTAACGTATCTTTCTATACAAACCCACACCAGGAGCCTCTTTTGCATGCAGAAAACGTTTGTCTTCTGAATATTCCTTTGGCATTGAATCAATTGGGACTCTCACTCCTACTACCTCTTCCAAATGTAATTCTAGGAGTGAAACTGGAAAATAAACAGCATCATCAAGTAAACTCCTGTCAGGGATAAGATAGCCTCCTATTGGAAGTTTTTCAACAATGTCTGGTAGATAATCACTTGGTGTCCCACGTAGTCCAAAGCCAGGATACATTCCAATTCTTTTGCCTGAGAAGAAAATAGTAAACTCTTTTGGTTGAAATTGGGGTATTGTTGCATCCCCGGGAATAAAAGTAATCTCTCTTTGTTTACCTTTGTAAATAAACTTCACCGTCATTCTGGCAGTTCGACTTTGCTCACTGTCCTGAGCTTGCCGAAGAACTTGTCCAGAATCAGATCCTGGACGCACTTTGCTTGCCAGGATGACGTCTATACCTACTGTTTTGAGCGAACTAATATCCCACTCAAGTGGACTGTCCTTCCCTTTTACACCATACACAGGATCGACAAAATATGCCTTTTCAAAATCTGTTGCAAAAAGAATCTCTGCAATTTCTGAATTTTCTTTTCGCATAGGAGCAGTTCCAGGTGCAAATACAATCTTTTTTTGCAACCCATGCTTCTTTGAATCTGTAAAGAAGTTGTGGAGATTTGTGATAAATTGAGAAAATTGTTTCATTGTTTCACTGTTTCATTGTTAACACAGCAATTTAACAATAAAACACTAGTCAATACAAAGTTATTCGTGTCGTATCACAAATTCCTCAAACTCCTCTTTTGCTTCTTCCCACTCTTCATGAATATTATCCACTTGTGCTAAAAATGGGCCTTTTTTACAAAGTTCAATAAACTCTTGCACATCTTTTTCCTCACCAACCACCAGTGCTTCTACACTTCCATCCGCAAGATTTCTTACCCATCCTGTGAGTCCTGACTTTCTTGCTTCGTGCCTAACAAACTTTCTATACCCAACCCCCTGAACAAAACCTGTGATAATAAGATGCGCCTGTTTCATAACAAAACCTCTTTTCCTTCTCCCTCTGGGAGAAGGTTAGGATGAGGGCAACTTGTCCTTTATGATTTGTATAATTCCTTCTTTATTTTTAAGAACTTCATTGTTCCAAAAACGCAATATTTTAAAACCCTTCTCTTCCAGATACATTGTTCTTATTTTATCAGATTCTCTCTGATCTTGACTATTATGCTATCCCCCATCAACTTCAATAATTACCTTTTCTTCAATGCATATAAAATCTACAATATACTTCCCTATAGAAAATTGCCTTCTAAATTTCAATCCATTTATTTGCCTATTTCTTAGAAGATACCATAACATTCTTTCTGCAATAGTAAAGTTTTTCCGAAGCTTACGAGACAAGTATGTAGCCTTTTGTGGTTGATTCATTCTTATCTAACCCTCACCCTTACCTTCTCCCAAAAGGAGAGGGAATTTATTTTCTAACTACTGTTTGAGTTATAGTTTTAGAATTTACGCTTGACGCTTTCTTAAGCTGTGTCAATTTCCACATAAAAAGTGCTCCTTTATTTCTTGCAGTACTATCAATAGCAAAAGACAGTGCTTTTTCAAGAAGTGACCGATGGACTGTCTTGGCAAGCTTAATGTACAAGCTTTTATGTTTCATATCG
>PPGL01000034.1 GCA_003173915.1 Candidatus Levyibacteriota bacterium
AAGTGTAATATGCTAGCGTAGTTATTACTTGTGGTATACTACAAATGTGCAAATTCTGTTAAAGCTTTTTCTTAATTCTATCGCAGTTGTTATTACCGCATATCTTTTACCCGGAGTTCATATCAATAATTTTCTTACTGCAGTTGTTGTTGCCGTTGTTTTGGGAGTTTTGAATGCAATTCTCAAACCAATACTGTTTGTTCTCACTTTGCCCGTAAATATTCTCACGCTAGGGCTTTTTACGTTCATTCTTAACGGTTTTATTATTTTACTGGTGAGTAATCTTGTAGGAGGATTTCATGTTGAAAATTTCGGGTGGGCAATTCTTTTTAGCATCATTCTTTCTCTAATTAATTGGTTTCTCTCTTCGCTTAAGTAACTTACCAAATCCTTACACTCTTTTCGTTAATCACTTACATGGTATTTATACACCGAAGAGGAGAGGAGGTGAGAGTATGCAAAAAATTATTACTGGTCTGTTTGTCTTGACCTTTCTGGCGGGTTCTGCATTTCCATCATTTGCGGATCCAACAAACCCACAAGTAGCGGCAAATAATCCGCAAACGGTTGCATATTACACAAGTGGGCTGCATGGAATTCCCGGCGAAGATTCTACGCATAGCGGAGTCGATTATGTCAAACAAAATGGGAATAGCGGAAATTTTGACCAATGGTTTTGTGGAACAGCCACATCTCCTGATCAGTTAAATGAATGTGATCATAGTGTATGGATATCAGTTGGAAATCAAACAACCTGTCCTGCAGGACAAGTGTTGGTTGAAAATGCTAATCAGTCATGGGGAAGTTACTTAAGTAGCGGTAATTATTGTGTCCAAAATAACGACGCAAACGTACACTAAGGTTTACTGGTTTATACATGAAGACACCTATGGATGCATCTGTAGGTGTCTTTGTAGAAAAAACTTGTCATCCACGACCCTTCGGTCCTGAGCTCAGGGTCGAAGGACCTGATCGAGGATCTAGATTCTGGACAAGTCCTTCGGTAAACTCAGGACAGTGAGCAAATTCGAACTGCCAGAATGACGACTTAGATTCTCGATTTCCCCACAAGGGGACTAGCTTCTTCGAAGTGTCGCGCGAGAATGACATAAACTTTTTAAATTTTATGTTGTAATTTGTATTAAACTTCGATATTATGATGTAACTTCTATGTTTGTAACTATTATTGTATTCATTTTGGTTCTTTCTGTTTTGGTTTTGGTTCACGAAGCAGGACATTTTTTTGTTGCTAAGTGGATGGGAATTAAGGTAGAAGAATTTGGATTTGGATTTCCACCTCGGGCTTTTGGGAAAAAGATTGGCGAAACAATCTATTCTCTCAACTGGTTACCTATTGGCGGATTTGTAAAATTGTATGGAGAAGACGAAGCTGGAGGAGGTTCAGTACGAATCAAGAATCAAGATGTAAGAATAAGGAATGATAGAAGAGCATTTATCTCAAGAAATCCCTGGCAGCGTGCTTCTATTGTTGTTGCAGGAGTTATCATGAATTTTCTTTTGGCAGTTGTTATTCTGTCGTATGTATATTCGGTGAAGGGGGTTCCGGTGCCACAACATGTTGTTATTGCAGATGTCGCAAAAGGATCTCCTGCAGCAACAGCAGGACTTAAAAAAAATGAAACAGTTGTTTCTATAGATGGTCGAACAATTACTAGTTCGGATGATTTGGTTAGTTATACTAAAAATCATTTGGGGGAAAAATTATCTCTTGTCGTTACGACAAAAAATGGAGAGAAAAGTACTCTTGTTATTACTCCTCGCAAAAATTATCCATCTAATCAAGGACCAATGGGAGTTGTTATCTCTGAGCAGGTTGCAGTTAAGAAATATCCCTGGTACCAAGCGCCATATGTTGGTCTGAGAGAATCACTCAAAACATCACTACTTATACTCCAAGGGCTTGGGGATGTTGTTGTACAGCTTGTTACTATGCATTCCATTCCTGCAGGTGTTGCTGGACCGGTTGGAATTGCTCAAATTACTGGTCAAACAGTAAAATATGGATTTGATGCAGTATTGTCTTTAGTTGCATTATTATCTCTTAATTTAGCAATTATGAATGTGCTGCCAATTCCAGCACTCGATGGGGGAAGACTCTTTTTTATTCTTGTTGAAGCAGTGAGTGGAAAGAAAGTGAGTCCTAAAGTTGAAAGCTATGTGCATTCAGTTGGGATGGCAGTATTACTTCTGCTGATTCTTCTTGTCACATTCCACGATATCTTTAGAATCTTTACCGGGCAGAGTCTGTTGCCATAAATTATTCTTTTAATTCTATAATTGTTTAAAAATTCTAGGTGGTATTCCTCTTCCTTTCTGTATAGAAAACTTGTATCATAGCTACACCTATGCAAGTAGTTGTTGTTAAAAAATCCGAGCAGGGTATTGAGCGGGCAAAAGAAGCTTTATATGATCAGGTTGATAACAAAACTGTTTTATTTTTATCCGGTGGTTTAACGCCAAAGCCACTCTATGAAATGCTTGCGAAAGAAAAAATTATCAAACCGGCTGCAGTTGCACTTGTCGACGAACGCTATGGCGAACCTCTTCATGAAAATAGTAATGAGCGCATGATTGCCGAGACAGGATTTTTGGGATATATAAGAAGTCATGGAATTCCCGTTCATTTAATTTTAAAAAAAGGTGAGTCTCCTGAAAATGTAGCATCAGCTTATGATGAAACAGTCAGAAAGTTATTTTTTCATTTCCCCAAAAGTGTTGGCATTTTAGGTGTAGGTCCAGACGGTCACACATCAAGCATTATTCCCAATAGAAAAGATTTTCATAACCCTTTATTTGATACTTCGCAAAAGCATCGTTTTGTTTCTCAATTTACTGATGAAAAAAGTGCATATGGAACTCGTATTGGTCTTACCTTTGCAGGGCTTGCGTTACTAGACTCATTTATCGTACTAGCATTTGGACGGGAAAAAGCAAAAGCACTGAAAAAGATGTTTGAGCAAGGTCCGCTTGAAGAAATTCCCGCACGGTTTTTTGTAGCAGAAGAAAATGCAAGAAAGACTCTAGTAATAACCAATCAAAGGATCTAATATAATAGAAATGCTGAGACAAGTTCAGCATGACAGAGTATTAATGAACTCACCATTCGTTTTTGTTATTTTTGGAGCAACGGGAGATTTAGCACACAATAAGCTAATTCCAGCACTCTTTGGCTTGTTTAAGCAAAACAAATTACCTCAAGAGTTCTTTGTAGTAGGATTTGCCAGGCGCGCATTTTCTCAAAAAGAATTTTCTGATTCATTTGAGAATTTTACAAAAGACTCTGAATGGAATAATTTTGCGAGTCACCTTGCATATCAACAGGGAACATTTGAAGAAGAAACAGGTTATGCACAACTTACAGAAGTTTTAGCTTCTTTTGACAAGCATGGTGGCGCATGTATCACTAGAATTTTTTATTTAGCAACTCCTCCAGAGCATTATGAATCAATTCTTCATTTTTTGGATAAAACAAAACTGTCTAATGGATGCGGGCAGGGAAGTAGCAAATGGACTCGAATTGCCATAGAAAAGCCATTTGGAAAGGATTTAGAAACAGCAAAAGCGCTTGATAGAAAACTTGCACGAATTTTTGATGAAAAACAAATTTTCCGTGTCGATCACTATTTAGGTAAAGAAACAGTGCAAAATATGTTAATTTTTCGCTTTGCCAACGGCATTTTTGATCCAATTTGGAATAATGAATACATCGATCATGTTCAAATAACCCTTGCCGAACATAAAGGGATAGAAAATAGAGGAAAATTTTTTGATGGTGTTGGAATTTTACGAGATGTCGCGCAAAATCATATTTTGCAACTGCTTGCTCCTATTATTATGGAAATGCCAAAAAGTTTTTCAAAAGAAGGAGTTCGTGATGCTCGCTATCACGCAATTTCTTCAATCAAACAAATTCAACCAGATGAAGTGGGAAAATTTGTTGTTCGGGGACAATACGAAGGATACACACAGGAAAAAGATGTTGATGCCGATTCCCAAACAGAAACATTTGCAGCAATGAAAATATCATTAAAAAGTAAACGCTTTGCTGGGGTTCCTATTTATATTCGCGTTGGGAAAAAATTAAAAGAACCTCTTGTAACTGTTTCTCTTGTGTTTCGCCAAACATGCCATCTTCTTTTTAAAGAAATAGGGTGTCCTGAAGAAGGAAATATCCTGACATTTACCATCCAACCAAATGAAGGCATTACTCTTACAACAATTGCAAAAGGACTTGGAGAAAAAATTGTTTTAAATCCTGTTACTATGCATTTTACCTATGAAGAAAGTTATCATAGTAAGGGAAATGATGCATATCAAAAAATTCTTCTCGATATTTTAGAAGGCGATCAAATGCTATTTAACAGGTCTGATGAGCTGGGAAGTTCGTGGGAATTTATAACAAAAATTTTGCAGGGCTTTGAAAAAGAAGGTGTTCCACTCTATTCATACAAACAAGGTAGTTGGGGTCCAAAAGAGGCAACAGACTTAATTGAAAAAGATGGCAGAAAGTGGATTGAAGAGTAGCGTAGAAGGTAAAATTACCACTTGCAAGAATGATAAGGAATTAGTACTATCTCCTAATCTAGCATTGCTGCTAGATATTTTATGAAGCTTGGATTTTTAGGACTCGGGAAAATGGGTTCCCGAATGGCAAAAAAGCTTATTGCTGATGGTCATGATGTTGTTGTATGGAATCGTTCTAAAGAAGCTGTTGATGCGCTCATTGCCGATGTCCATTCCACCAAGCCAACAGATAAAGTTATTGGAATTAAAAATTATGGTGTTATTACTCCAGCAGCCAGTGTAAAAGAGGTTATCGACAATCTTTCTTCTGTGCGAATTGTTTGGCTTATGCTTCCGGCAGGAGACGCGACAGAAGGAATTCTCCAAGAACTTACAGGATATGTTGAAAAAAACGACATTATTATTGATGGGGGTAATGCAAATTGGAAAGATACAGAGCGCCGCTACCAAGATCTAAAAACTAAAAACATAAGATTTCTTGGCATTGGTGTTTCAGGTGGAGTTTTGGCTGTGAAAAATGGATTTCCGCTTATGGTTGGAGGAGAAAAATCTGCATATGAGGAAATTGTTCCAATTCTCAACACGCTTGCTTACCCACATGGAGGTCACACATTCCTTGGAACAGGTGGAGCAGGGCATTTTGTTAAAATGGTTCATAACGGCGTTGAGTATGGCATGATGCAGGCAATTGGTGAAGGATTTGAGGTACTTGAAAAATCACAATTTAAATTTGATTTGTTACAAGTTGGACAAATCTGGCAACGAGGATCGATTGTTTCGAGTTTTCTTATAGATAGGGCAGTTGATGCTCTTAAAAAAGATACAAAATTACAGAATATGGCTGGACCAATTGCCGAAAATGGAGAGGCAAAATGGACGCTTGATGCTGCAAAGGAAGAAGGAGTCAAAGTGCAGGTTATAGAAGATTCACTCAAGTACCGCTGGGATTCACAAAATGATGAAAAAATCCAAAATTCTTACACTGCGAAAATGGTTTCTGCACTCCGTTTTGAGTTTGGTGGCCACGAGATAAAGAAAAAGTAATTGCTATCATCTAAAAAAGTTTTTATACTATATAAACTCATGAAAGCCTCGGATTTATTTGTAAAATGTTTGGAAGAAGAAGGAGTAGAATATGTTTTTGGCATTCCAGGGGAAGAAAACATTGATCTTCTTGAATCGCTTCGGGAGTCAAAAATAAAACTCATCGTTACTCGCCACGAACAAGCAGCAACGTTTATGGCAGCAACATACGGAAGACTTACCGGTAAAGCAGGCGTAG
>PPGL01000047.1 GCA_003173915.1 Candidatus Levyibacteriota bacterium
TAAAACGCTTAAGCTCGCCTGGAATATTCCACAAAAGTTGGTTATTTCTACCTAATTCTCTATTTTCCCCAATTGCGGCAATTGCAGAAATTCGTGGATTCATCACTCTATTCTACACTGTCCTCGCCAATTTCATCAATAAAATCCACTTCTTGTCTTTCTCCATGTCCAACTTGCGGTTGATTTCTATTTTTCTCTTTTCTATTAAAGTAGGCCGTTAAAGCATAATGCGTCGCAATAAATAAAAATGTCCCAAATGCTGCTCCGGTTATATCCCATGCATCTGGAGTTTGGTTTATTGGAGCCTGAATAAGATTTAACTCTACAGCAGCTATATATGCATTTGCTATTGTTGCAGCAATAGCCAGCCATTCGTGCATGCTGATTGAGATTGGGAAAAAGTCCCGTTAATGCATAATACGATGCAAAAGTAAACCCATACCCCTCGTAGTCATCACCTATATGCTCGCGAATAAATCCCGGAATGGAATTCGGATCATTAAGTAGATTTGGGTTTATCGTGAGACCAATCCCTTTTGCAAGTTCTTGAGTTTCTATAACTATTATTCCTATTGCTTCTAAAGGCAGTGTTTTGAACTGTTCCCCATATTGCTGAACAAAATTTTTCCATGATCGTATTCCGAGTACGTCAAGAAGCATTCGTGCTTGGTCATTATTTATTTCAACTGGTGGAGCCTCTCCCTGTCCATCAGCGTATCTAGCTGGAAATCTTCCGGCAATAATAAGCTCCTGGGGATCGTAGTGCAAAAAATATGGCTTTAAGAAACGTAAGTCATTACCCGAGATATCACTAAGTAAGTCAACCGTTTTCTCAAATTCTTCTTGTAACGGTTGCGTATTCCCTGCTAGTAACGCTTGGAGAATTTCAGAATACTTTTCTCCTCGAAATCTATTGCCTGAAAATGCAAGAGCAGGTTCACGAAGCGGAAAAGAATAATTATTATCAGTATTACCTCCATCTGGATGCAAGTACGCTATTGCTCCTGTACGACTTTCTTGAATTTCAGCCACAATATTACTTTCAGTAAGTAATTTCCGTCTAGGATCACCATGTCCCTGAAAAGGAACCCTCCCACTTGTTTGCAGAGAAGACAAAAGAGCTGCCTCGCTCATAGAAAAAAGCATTTCCTTAACTGCTCTGCGAAAATTACGGGGTGTCAATTCTACTCCATATCGATTGGCAAACCCTGCTCGAGCTTCTTGGGATATAACCTCACTTGGTCTCATGGAAATACGAGGTCTCTCTTGACTCATTATTATATTATAGGATATTTAAACTGGGGAGTCAAGTCTATGCTAAAATATTAAATGCTTCATTAACGGCTTTTTCTACATTTGGAAGCAAATTATATAGATAAAGTCTGTCAACATCCACCCACACAGGATGTGTTTCTGGAGCAGCTTTCATTTCACCAGTAAACTTCTCGGCAACAAACACTGTCATGGTAAATTTCTCCATCTGGCTATTTTTCCGAATAATATCTGCAGTGTAGGAATTGTTTGGATATGTTCGTAAATTTTGTTTTTGAACGATTAAGCCTGTTTCTTCTTGCAATTCCCTAACTGCAGCATCTTCGAGTGTTTCTCCTGGATTAAGTCTTCCTCCAGGAATTCCGTAGACGCCATTCAGATGTCCTGCTGCCTCAGCGTGTTTTACAATAAGTACTTTTCCATTGTGAAACAGAAGCACATGTGCGGTTGGGATAGGATTCATATTACTCTGCCATTTTGCCTGTTTTTGGATCAAAAAGTCCTCCGGCAACTGTCAGCTCACCTTTGAGGAGTGGATGTGGATCGTATCCCTCAAGAGTCACTAGCTCGGGACGAAAATCATCGATTGTTTTAACGCTCGGATCTATCTTGATTGTTGGGAAAGGTTTGGGCTCTCTTTTGAGTTGTTCTTTCACTTGCTCGACATGATTATCATAGATATGAACATCTCCAAAAGTATGAACAAATTCTCCAACTTCTAGTCCTGAGACATGAGCGAGAATATGAACAAGAAGCGCATAACTTGCTATATTAAATGGTACTCCCAAAAACATATCTGCGCTTCTCTGATAGAGTTGCAAAGATAATTTTCCATTTCGATTGCTAATTTGGTACATGTTGTGACAAATCGGAAAAAGCGATGCATCCTCAAAATCTGCCATTGTATATAAATATTCCGGATTCCACGAATTCACAATAAGATTTTTGGCGTCTGGATCGTCTTTCATTTCCTGAAGCACCCATTTTAATTGATCGATTGTTTTGCCTGGTTTTCTGGTTGGCCAATGACGCCACATTTCTCCATAAATTTTTGGCAACTCCCCCCACTTTTTGGCAAACTTTGCGTCTTCCTTTATTTGAGTAATGAACTCCTCTTTTGTGAGCGTTGGCACTTTTCCTTTCTTAACTGCTCGCATGTAATATTTGTATGGATAGTCATCCCAAATATGAACATTGTTGTCAACTAAATACTTAATATTTGTTTGTCCGGACATAAACCAATAGAGCTCTGCAACAACACCTTTCCAGTAGACTTTTTTTGTTGTGAGAAGTGGAAATCCCTGTGATAAATCGTAACGTGTCTGGCGACCAAACAAACTATGCAGTTTGACATCTGTTCCACGATCTATTTTTGTAATGCCTACTTCCAAAACTTCTTTGAGAAGATTAAGGTATTGATATTCAGGATGAGTCTTCACAAGTAGAATGTATCACGTAGTAAGTAGTCTGTGAAGAGGACAATTAGATACGTACTACATACTACTAACTATTTGCTGCAAAACACTATGCTGCTAGTGGTTAATAAAAAGCTATGAACCTGACCGTATTCCTGCATTAATTGCCTGCATAGCATTTCCATAACTTTGCAAACAATTCATCAATCGAGCTTTTTCACGAGGAAATTTGCTTTCTGTCATTCTTCTTGAAATTAAACTTGTTAAAGGGATCTTTCTAACTTTCACATTACTTGCATCAAGAATTGCATTTGTGGAAAAATCAAAAGTTTGCAGCAACTCACTCGACTTTTTAAAAAGCGTAGCAAACGACGTACGCTCTTTTCTCATTGAAGAAGCTACATGTTGAAATTCTTGCGGGTGACGCAGTGCTATTTCCCAACCTCGCAAACCATTGTAAACATCCGACATAGTTAATACATATAATTCCTCCATTAATCTACCAGCAACATATCCTCTAAACATCTTGTGAACGTTAATATCAGAAGTAACTTTTTGAATTTTCTCTTGGGAAAGAAATTGAGTCAAATAGTCAGCAAACGATCCTTTACCTTTAGCATCAACAAATCCAGAATCCATAATGAGTTGTGAATATAATTCGTCAATTTCCTTTGCAGGCCAAAATTCGTTTTTTGCAGATTTTGATACAAATGCACTTTGCGGTTCTGTCCAACCTATATCTCCAAATGTTCTGGTATCTACACCCATAAGTTGCTTTTCTACAAGTTCCATAAAACTTTCAGGAGAAAATTCTCCTGCGCCAACGGTTTCACGAACACCAATGTCCACAAGTACCTCTGTTGCTAGTGCCTGATCTACTCCACAAATTTTTAGTGATGTTTGTAACAAATTTGTCATAGCATCAAGGGTTACATTCCGAATTTCTGTTTGCGATTCGCACCCCTGAAGAGTTTCAGCATGTGGCGTCAAACTTGCTATATCTAAAGCGAGCTCTTCATCATCAAAAAGATTAGCAAATGCTCTTAGGGGATCACGTTCTACCATAAACTTATTTTGCTTGGTTGGGAGTGTCTTGTAAAGAGGAATTTATACTTGTACTTCTTTTTTCTTCCCTGTTGTTACTCTTCCGCCTTGCCATTGTCCGCGGTACTGGCTGCCTTTCCCTTTTACTTGGTAAAACTGTGCATGAACAAATCGTGCGCCCATTTCGATTGTTACAGTCACTGGTCCTTCGTTTTTTAAACCAAAACTCAATTTCCCTTTATATCCTGGTGCAACATTCCCTGTTCTGAGATTTAAACCAGAACGAAATGTTGTTGAACGCGGCTTAAAATTAATGGTTATATCAAGAGGTGTATTAACACTTTCAACAGTTGAAACCAAATAGAAATCGCCAGGCTTTAGTGTGATCGAACGTTTTTCACCAGGAACAAATTTTTCGACGAGCTCTACCTCTGGAGTTTTTCTTTCTGTTTCTCCCAAAAATGCATCGCCAGTAATTTTGTACACTTCGCCAAGTCGTAAATCAAACCCCGCTCCTTCAGGATTTGTTAATTCTCGCTCTGCAAGATCTTCAACTAAATCTATTGTTTCAACTAATTCGAGTAATTTTTTGGGCCCAAGAATCATAGTTAGTAGAATGTAGCAGGTAGGAAGTAGTATGTAAAGAACTATTTATATTTGTCATTCTGAGCGAAACGAAGTGAAGTCGAAGAATCTTACATAAATTACAAAATATATACCCAGATGCATGAGACCCCTCCACTTCGGTCGGGATGACAATTGCTACAAATTATTGAGAACTTCCTTAAACACTTCATCAATACTTTGTGTTCCGTTGATAAGTCTCAAAACTTCCGGAAATTTTTGTGCCATCCATGCATATTCTTGTTGCACTTTTGCAAGCATTTCGACTCGCTCATAAATTGTTTGCTCTTTTTTCCGTTCGACAACGCGCTGCATAGCAATATATGCCGGGACATCAATGACAAATGTTCTATCAGGACACAGATATCCTCCATAGAGTGCCAATACATTGTGTGCAATCAGCATACGCTCCTTCTCTTCATCCGGAAGATTTAAATCTGAAATTCCATACGCAACAGCAGACCAAAAACTTCTGTCAGAAATCACAATTTTATCTTGTTTTAATGCGGGAATGACAACTTCATTTAAATGGAGAGCTCGATCTGCGGCAAATAAATATTGGAGCGTCATCGACGGAACAGAAATTTCCTTGGTAAGAATTCTATGGATCAGCTCGCCAACAACACCATCGCTGTCTGAAGGTTCTTTGGTAATAACAACTTCTCTTCCCTGTCCTTGAAAATATTCTGCAAGTTTGTGAACTTGAGTTGTTTTCCCAGATCCGTCAATTCCTTCAAATGCATAATACTTCCCTGGATAAGTATTATTAGCAAAAATAAGATCAAATTCTATGTGGTAATTCATAAGAATTTATAATTCAGATTTTATAATTCAGAATTAATTATAAATTCTCAATTATGCATTCTAAATTCGTTATTTCTCCTCGTGTATTCTACTTTCCTCAGGGCCTTTTTGTCCAACATACTTTGCAGACTTTTTTTTGTAATACGGAGTCTCTGCTTTTGTGCTCAATTGTTCAAATGAGATTGAACAAATTCTCATCCCAGGATAGAGCGCAACTGGCATTTTCCCCATGTTTGCAATTTCTAAGGTTATATTTCCACGAAAACCACATTCAATATGCGCTGCTGTTGAATGGATAACAATTCCAAGTCTTCCAATGCTACTCCTACCTTCAAGTCTTCCAGTTAAGTCGTCTGGAACTTCCACATACTCCTCTGTTGTTGCGAGTACAAAATCTCCTGGCTGAATAATAAATGGTTCTTCATCTTTTACTCGTACCTCGGTGGTAATATCTTCTCCAATATTTTTTTTGTATGGATCGATGTATGCATATTTACTGTGGGAAAAAACTCGAAACGCGTGGCCAAGTTTGAGATCGAGCGAACACGAACCAAGTTGTTCAGAATAATCAGGTTTTGGAGTTATTTTGATATAACCACTGGCAATTGCTTTTTTTAAATCAACATCAGACAAAACCATAGTGCAAGCATACCATGCAATGTCAATTTTGAAAAGAGGAAGTAACCTTTTCCATTGACACACTGCAACCACTTATCTATAGTAGTATATAGTACCTATGAACAAACTTTTTTTGGCGTGTATTGCTTTTGTGGTTTTTTTACTTGGTGCTTTTGTTTTCCAAATACATGTTCCTTTACAATCCTCCTCATTTGTCACTACCGCACAAGCAAGTTGTACAGCAGCAACTTTTTATGAATGTGAAACTGGACAAACAACTGCTTGTAACTCTGGCAGTAATACTGGATGGCAAACGCAAGTAACTCGGACTTCTGCCTGCGGGTATACTTGTGATGCCAAACTTGGTTATACAGATTGTAATAATCTAAATTTTGGTGCTTGTGATGACAATGGTGTGGGAAGATGTATCGCTCAGTTTACCCAAACAGGCACTCCTAAAACAGCAAATATTGTCTATACAACAACAGTTGGAGCAACAACTGCATGTGGAAGAAGCGCTCACTTTGCAAATATTAGTACTGACTCACACGTAGCTGTTTATTGTGTTTGTGGACAAAGTGGCGCAGGAGCATGTACTGGTTCAACAATTACCACACAACCTACTGTTCCAACAACTATGGTAGCAGGACAAACCTATCCTGTCTCCGTTACTATAAAAAATACCGGTGCACAAGCTTGGACACAGGCTACAAAATATCAGTTAGGCTTTATAAATCCTCAAGCAAATTCAACCTGGGGCATTCCACAAGTAACGCTAGCAAGTAGCGATGATATAATTAACGGTGCTTCAAAAACTTTTACATTTAACGTTAAGGCACCAGCAACAGCAGGCACATATAATTTCCAAGTGCAAATGAATCAAAATGCTACAACGTGGTTTGGTGCACAATCGACAAATGTCGCAGTTAGTGTTACAGGGCCAACAGGCACTCCAGGACCAACAGCAACTCCAACGCCAACCCCAACTCCTCCTCAAGGATGGACCCCAACAGCAACGCCTCTTTGCACAAATAATAATACTGTCTCTGCAATACAAATAAATTGGCAAGGTGTAACAAGCGCCCAAACATATACTATTAATTTTAATGGAACAGACAGCAGTATCAACGGAACCAATTCCTATTACACATCCGATATTACTGCTGTCTCAGGGCAAAACGGATCTGTTGTCTTGCCAAATGGATCAACAACGATTACTGCCAATCAAAACCCATCTTCGTATGTTCCAACTATTGATGATGGCGGATTTATTGCAATTCCGTGGAATTTTACTGTTACTGCCAATTTTTCCAATGGCTCAACAAAAACTTCTCTGAATGTGAAAGCCACTGCTACAAAATGCAGCCCAACACAATCTCCTACTCCAACAATTTCTAACCAAACAACTGGAAATCTTACATTGCAATTTGAAGGTATTGGGCTTGATGATAATGCCAACCCAATTCATCCAAAACGACAAGTTATTCTTCGCTTTTACGCTGCAACAGACACGTCATTTCAACATGCACTGTTTACATCGTCTGCTGGAATTGTTACCTATAACAGTACCAACGGATACTTTACAAATGGTTCTTTCCCACTTACTGGTCTTTCGTCTGGGTCATATCTGATTCTTGTCACCTCTCCTCAAGGATCACTCACATCACAAATTGGATCAGGAGATGGTACTGGACCAATTACCATTACTGGTGGCCAACCAAATATGCTTGTTGATACCCAAAACAGTCAAGATCCAAATGCAGCAACAACTGTTCCTTTACTTCATATGGGAAATATGTATCAACAATCAAGTAGTGCAAATACAGTCGATATTCTAGATTGGAATATTATTAAAGATTGTTTTGGTAATACAGCGGCAGCAATGCGAGATGCGTGCTTGGCTCATTCTGGAATGATAGACCCGGCAACAAGTGTATTTTTACCAGACATGAATGACGATGGAACAGTTGATGGGATTGATTATACGATAGTTATGAAAAACTTTAATCACTTTGGTATTGGTACAGCAAATTAATAAACCCACAATATTTTTGTACTATATCCTCTTGACGAAGATTGGAAAAAA
>PPGL01000014.1 GCA_003173915.1 Candidatus Levyibacteriota bacterium
CTGAAGATGATTTTGAAACATGCGTTGTATGTTTTGAGGTATTTTTCATAATAATTGATATAGTTTAGTATACGCAGAAAGTAATTAACCTTGTCAATATCTGGAGTTTGTTTATCTCCTTGCCACGGATCGGAATTTTCTTTCATTGGCACAAAGAAGTACATGTTCTCTTGGTAGTTTTAAATAGCTTTCATAGAACCAATTAAGAAGTCCTGCGGTAACAGATTCTCTATAGAAATTGTAATTATCTGCAACAACTGTTGGAAAACCAAGAAATTTTGCAAAAGCAAAATTGTCTTGTGCAAGCATTGCATATAAATCATTTTCTGCGGCAAACATACCCAAATAACTTCCTCCTTCTCCCCGTCGTCGTCTCATTCCTGTATCTACAGCAAATCTTTTCATTAATGGATCAAGCATATTATCTGTTGCCACTCCAATTGCATATGTGTCAACAAGGTCACGAAACTCTCCTTCTGGACCAAAAAGATTGAGGAAAGCACTTGTCCCTCTATTCATTCCCAGAAGTTCTCCATTACCCTGAATGTCATACCCACCTGTTGCAGGAGCCTCAATGATAAGACAATCAATAGTTGGGTCAGAAATTTTTGACCTGATCATTTCTTCAAAGCGTTGTGTTCCATCTTTATAATCTTGTTTTGTAAAAGATCCAGATTTTCTATCCTTTACAGCTTCTCTCAATGCCATCTCTGCAGTAATAACCGCAATTCTTTCCTCTGGCATGCGCGTTTGGAGTTCTCGCAAAGCATATTTGCGGGTTGTTGATTTTCCTGCACCTAGCGGACCATTAATAATAAGTACTTGTTTTCGGAGAGAAGCATTTTCCGAAATTGTGTCAAGCATTCTTGGAATAGTTAAAAATTGTGAAGTGTGTAATTCGCTATTTGCGTATGGATGTAAATTATTAAATGGTCTTGGTTGTTGTCTTTTTTTTGCAAATCGCATTGCATAAGAGAAACTGTCAGGAGTTATTATTTTGTCCCTTATTTTCTGAAAAAATGCATCAATTTGTTGTTGCCTATCCCTTGTTGCATGGGATTCTGTCATACTTTTAACCTAGGAAGTGATACAGATATTGTCGTTCCAAATCCACTCTGAGAAAAAACCGAAATTTTTCCACGAGTTTTCTCAATAATTTCTTTTACTAAAAATAGCCCAAGTCCCATTCCTTCTTTATTATTTTTCCTACCCTTATAAAATCCTTTAAAAATATTAGGCATATCTTCTTTACTAATCACTTCTCCGCCGTTATGCACCACAACTACCAATAAGCCATTTTCTTGTTTGAGAGATACCGTAACTGTAGATTTATATGGTGAAAATTTGCCAGCATTATTAAGAATATTGATAAATGCTTGGAGTAATTTATAATAATCCCCTTTTACCATATCATTATTTTCCCCTAAGGCATCAACAATTTTGAGTTTGTGTTTTGGAAAAGCAGCAGAAAAAGTAACTGCTGCTTTTTTTATAACAGCTTTTATAGAAACTCTGTCAACTACAAATTGTAATTTTCCTTTTTTTATCGAACTGACCTGCAAGAGCTCTATGGTAAGCTTGTTAAGCGAGGTAATTTGCGAATATAATTCATTAACCCATTCAAGATCTGGCATAATTCCTTTGGATATTTTTGATAAAAGAAGTTGTCCATAAACGGTTATTGTTGTTAAGGGAGTACGGAGTTCGTGAGAAGCAACTGCAATAAACATATCTCTTGCTCGGATTGATTCTTCTGCACGTTTATATTGATCTGCTTTGTAAATTGCCAGACTTGCCATAGAACCAAAAAGCTTTAAAAGTAAACGGTCTTGTTTGGAAAGATTTTTGGGCGAACGTGAAAGAATGTTGAGTACCCCTATGTTTTTTTGCTTGTATGAGAGCGGAATAAAAATAATGCTTTTAATTCCTAAAGGATACATATGTGGATGAATATCCTTTTCGCTTTTTACCGGTACTGTAAAGGGTTCTCTAGTTTTAAACGCTTTAATTGTTCTTCCATTTTTACTCACTTGAATATTTTCAAGTCCAGGACAGGATGAATAAACTCTTTTCAACTCTCCATTAAATCTAATAAGTATAGTCCCATAATCTGATTGTAGAAGACGTAGGGCTTCTGCGACAATAATTTGATATGTTTTGTATGGAGACAATTGATTTAAAAATTCTAGTGAGCCTTCATAAGTATCCTGTAATTTTAAATTCATATGTAAGGCGATTATAGCATGTTTTCCATAGCCTAGCGTAGCAAGCAGATTGTCCTTATTGTTTTTTTAAAGAATTTTACGAAAATTTATTTAGCGATTTCATTAATGATCCGTAATAGTGAACTGGTGTATCCTGCGGAACTATATCATTTGTGCATACTGCAATATCATGTTCTTTTATACCTAACGACTGGAGTAGCGCTGGTGCACTGTCTTGAAGAAATTGCAACATGATGCCTGTCGAAACAAAAGATTCCGCATCAGTAACTATCATGTCATACACGGGTTTAACAGCAAAACCGAGTCCTTTTAAATACTGATACAAATCAAAGAGATCTTCTCGTAAATCTGGATAAAAATTTGATCGCAGAGCATGCTGCCCTGCACCAGGGATAGTTCCTGTATCACCATGAATTACTGTATTGTTGGCTTGTAATACTTCTTCTCTATCTCTTCTATCATATTCTGTGCGGATTAACCGTGTATGCTGAGCAAGCTCCTGACTTGGAATCGGCCACATGAATTTTACGTTATACGTAAGTCCAGCAAATTCACCTCTATGCTGTGCAAGATCTGCAAGAAGTTCTTTACTCCCTCTGCCTGCTATAAAGGGAGCTTCTAAAATAATATTCTGTCCACTTTCAAGTGATTTACGTACTTCTTCTCCTAATCTTCTACTTGAAATGCGATGGTCAGCTTGTGTTTGATTACCTGGACCATGTCCTTTTTCAACTTCTCCTTCTTGCTCAACAACTCTTTGTACACTTTCATAGGGAATATAGGCAAGCATGTCGCGAAGAGGTTTTTCAGGTGTTGCCAAATGAGAAAGTGAACTTGCTGCTCGTGCAAGCTCTTCACCAGCAAGGGTTGTTTTACCAGATGTTGGAATTCCCATATTAACAACGATAAATGGGATATCATAATGACGATATTGATACACCAGGTAATTAAGAAACATAATTCCAACTGACATTTCTCTCTTTGGCTGATATCCACAAATATCTGCTTTTAATCTTTTAAGTAAAGGTGTTTGTGGGAAAAATTGCGGGAATTCGGGCCCAGATCGTATTTCATTCATGGATATAGGGAAGGCAGACAGAAACAGTTGTTCCTTTTCCAATAAAAGAATTCACTGCAATATTTCCATGATGAATTTCAACAATTTTTTTTACCAAAAATAGCCCAAGTCCTAGTCCTGCATAATCTTTGTCTCCTTTGTAGTATTTTGTGAACATTTTTTTTATATCTTTTTTTTCTATTCCTTTTCCTTCATCCCGTATAGAAATACAAGCAGTTTTCTCTTTTTTAGCAAGCGAAATGGAAATTTTTGATCCTTTTTGTGAAAATTTGCCGGCATTATTGATAAGATTTATCAACATTTGTGTTAACTTATCAAAATCTCCATAGATAGAATCGTTTTTATTCAACGTATCCGTAACAAGAAACTTGTGAGTTGGAAACAATGTTTTTGCTGATGCTACGGCCCGATCAATAACCTCTCTCAGATGAATAGGTTTCATAGTAAAAGAAAACTCATCTTCACTTATGTGATTCGTTTGTAGCAACTCATTGACTAATATATTAAAGCGGGTAATTTCATTAACGAGTAATGTCGCCATTTCTATTGGGATAATTTTTTGAGATAACTTATTTTTTAATACTTGTGCATACACGGTAATTGATGTCAGTGGTGTTCGCAGTTCGTGGGCTGCCATTGCAATAAATAAGTCTCTAACTTCTACTGCTTTTTTTAGTTCTTTAGAAAGCTGTGCATTAATAATCGCCGAACTTGCAACTATTCCAAAAAGTTGCAGCATATCTAATTCCTTTTTTGTAAGTTTTTTTTTCTTTTTAGATAACATCGTCAAGACGCCAATTGGTTTTTCCTTATGAATAAGTGGAATTAAAATGATTGACGCAATTCCCAAATCTCTTATTTGTTGTTGCGATTGTTCTGCATCTGCAATTATTGGACGCTCACTACTAAATGCTTTTTCTGTTAGTCCATTTTTCCTTGGAAAAACTACATGAAGAAGATCGCTATTTGCGTAGACTCGAACAAATTTATTATGATGTCTTAGAAGGATTGACCCATACTCTGCATTAATTCTGGAAAGAGCTTCGGTAACAAATGATTTATAGATATCTTCTAAATTGTCGGAAAAAATTATTTTACTGCTTGAAGTAAGTAGACTACTCATGATTTCCCTTTACAAGAAACGTACCAACCTACATTATATTAGAGATTAGTGTGGAATGCGAGCGAAGCAAGTATTATTTTTCGTTTCGGATAAATTGCTCTACATTCTGTCGAGCCTCACTATCAGTAAATTGTTTTGGAGGAGATTTCATTAAATAACTTGATGGCCCAATAAGTGGCCCTCCAACTCCACGATCGAGTGCTAGTTTTGCCAAGCGGATTGCATCAATAACTACTCCTGCAGAATTAGGAGAATCCTCAACAGACAAACGTACTTCAATATTCATCGGCACATCTCCAAAATGACGAGACTCAATCCGTATAAATGCCAGCTTATTGTCATGGAGCCATGCTACATAATCACTAGGACCAATGTATACATCTTCATCTTGTATTGCGTCTCCATGAAGTTGGAGTTGTGAAGTAACAGAGCGAGTTTTCGAAATTTTCTTTGATGTGAGTCGTGTCCTTTCAAGCATATTTTGAAAATCTGTATTTCCTCCAACATTAAGCTGATATGTTTTATCTATCGGCATGCCACGATCCAAAAATAAATTCGCAAGTGTTCGATGCACAATCGTTGCCCCAACTTGGGATTTAATATCGTCTCCAATAATTGGAACACCAGCATCGGTAAATTTTTTCGCCCATTCAGGATTAGATGCAATAAAAACAGGAATGCAGTTAATCATTGCAATTTTTGTTTGAAGACAAATATTTGCCCAATATTCTGTTGCTTTTTGACTACCAACTGGTAAGTAACTAACTAATACTTCTGCTCCTGATTCTTTCAAGATTTTTACTGGATCTACCGAACCAGCACCACTCGGTTTTACAACTTCTTTTACGTATTCTCCAATTCCATCCATAACTGGGACGTTTTCTACAATAACTCCTGTTTTTTCTACCTTTGCAAAAACTGTTGTGTTGTTAGGAAACGCATAGATTGCTTCGGAAATATCTTTTCCAACTTTTGTCTCATTTACATCAAATGCTGCTACAACGTCGATGTCAGAAATTTTATACCCTCCCAAAACTGTATGCATAAGCCCAACAACTTTTGTATCTTTTGTTGCATCCTTATAGTAGGTTAATCCCTGAACAAGAGATGAGGCGCAATTGCCAATTCCAACAATTGCAATCTTAATGCGTTTTGGATTTGATATAGAGGTATTTTTATCCATCTTTTCATTAAGGATATCATGAGATATAATAAAAGTAAAATTAATGATTTTTATTTTCTATAAATAATTTTTATGATAAATGAGTTAAAAAGATTTATTGTTTGCGTAGATGTTCTTTCTTTTACAAAAGCAGCAGAGAAGTTACACATTACACAACCTGCACTTTCTTTATCTATTCAACGACTTGAAAAGCAAATAAAAGCAAAACTATTCCAATCAAATCTTCGTCATTTGGTACTTACAAGTGAAGGGAAAATAGTTTATGACATAGGGAAAAAAATAGTTGCTTCTTGGGAAAGGTTAAATGATGCAACGTCAAGACAAAATTTAATTGGGAAAAAACAGATTACCCTTGGGGCGTTTGATAATGCTGCACTAAAACTTGCTCCTTTTTTTAACTTGTTTTCAGAAAATAATTCTCTATATCTTGACCTTATTATCGATGATTCAAATTCCTTGAGAAAGCAACTTTTTTTTGGCCTTTTGGATGTTTGTATTTGCGTTGAGAGTAAACAAAATATACTATCCCAAGAAATTGCAACTCGAATGTATAGCTATGAAGAACCCTTATTCCCCTTCGCAACAGCAAAATGGAAACATACATCGCTTCGTAATACCTCATTTATTTTACATCGACAAGGGTCGACAACGCGTGAATATATTGATGAATTTTTTTTAAAAAAACGTATTTCTCCTCACATTGTTGCAGAGTCAACAAGTACAAGCTTTATGAAAGAACTTGCTCTTCTTGGGCATGGCGTTGTATTTCTTCCTGAGAATATCGTTACAGAAGAAGTAAAAAATAAAAAACTTTTTGTTGTTAGTCCATCACTTTCAATAAAACGAACTGTTGGTGTATATGTTGCAAAAAGCAGTGATGTAATTTCTCAAAAGAATTTTTTTCTACAAATGAAGCAATTTCTTAAATAGGAGTAGCCTTCAAACTCAAAAGATATCCTAAGTATGAAAATAGAAAATGCATACCAATCCATTCGATGGCAATCAAAAAATAAAAAGACCCAGGGAATGGAAGATACATAAAGGAAAAAATTATTCCACCGAGCACATAATCTATCTGATCAAACCCAAGCCAACTTTTTCCCTCTGGAATACCTATTTGGCGCTTAAAATAACTTTTCACCATATCTCCAAAAAGGGCTCCAAAAGAAAGTAGCAGTCCGAGAATAATAGGATTTGCATAAAAATATTCGGAAGGAACAAAATAAAATACTTGCGGGAAGGAGTAAACAAGTATCATTTGCAAAATAGCAACAATAGTCCCTGAAATAAGACCGACAATAAGTCCTCTCCACGTTTTGTGATCACCAAGTATTCTCTGTCCGCGAACTTTTTTATTGCAATCAATAGGATATGCTAAGTTGGAAAGAACAGGAAGTTTTGCTGCAAGAATCGGAGTTACATTTGCAGCACCTGCAGGAAGAAAAAACCATAGTCCAAATAGTATCCATTCCATAGTCATACAATAAATGATTGATACTCCCGAGGGGTAGTATCTAACGAACTATGCAGAAATGTCAATGCCTTAGGCAAAATTTCAATTCGCACTCCTTCTTGCCTGACAAAGGGATCTCCATCAATCTGGACAAATGGATCCCCGTCAATTTGAATACTTTTTGCCTTAAAAAATACTTTTCCACCAGCTGAGTAGAGTGGGTGTTTGAATCCCTTAAAACGAAGATTTGTTAGGTAGGCAAATTTTGTAGAAAAAAGTGTGCAATCAAGCAGTCCATCATTAAGCCTGGCATCTGGCGCGACAACAAAATTTTGTCCAATAACAGGACAGTTGGCAACAACCAGAGACGATGCAATAACTTTAAAGGTAAACACGCCATCAACAGTAATGGTTAACATTTTTTTTGGATGCGTTACGATACTTTTTACTGCCGAGAGAACATACGATCGAAATCCAATATATCTATCATTCATTCTCCCGTGAACAATGCTTGCATCAAACCCAACAGAAATATTAAATAGCCCAATTGGTCTATCTGCAAAATTTGTTTGTAAAATATCTATTGAAACCACATCTTTGGGATTTTGTAAAAGAACAAGTGCTTTCTGAATTGTTTCAACTCCAAGACAATACGAAAGTGCATTTCCAAAACCACAAGGAATAATAGCGATAATTGGACGATTTTTTTTGGGAATTTGGAGAATAGATTCGCAAACAGAATTAATTGTTCCATCTCCACCAATCACTGCAAGAATATCTGGTTTTTTTTGCAAAATAAGTTTTTTTATACTACCTATTTTTGTAATATCATATGGATTACCAAATTGTTTTGAACGATTCGTTGCTCTTTCCCAGTGCACTAAGCTTCTTCCTTCGTTTGCTTTTGGATTAATAAGAAACAGAGTGTTTTTTTTCATACGTTTATTTTTTTTCGCAGTTTATTTACAAATGGACAGAGATACGAAATAAACGGAGCATACGAACAAACCCGTTTCCCAGACAGCAAAAGATTTTTGAGTGTTTTGGGTGTGGGTTTTTCGCTTACCATTGTATACGCGCTTCCCACTCCCAAAGAACAATGGGCATCACTACTTGATGCGTATGGAATATTTAATAAAACTTTTGAACTTACAGATTCTTTTTTTCTTCCAAAAGAACGAGCGTTAAATAGTTCAACGATATCAATGTCTTTTGCATTTGCTAAAAATGTAGAACGAGAGAGAGAATGACGGGAATGTTCAAATGGATGAGGAATATATACAAGACCACCTTGGCGATGAATTTGCTTTGCAGTTTCTTCAAAGGATAAACCTGAAACAACAGGTTGTCGTAAAAAAAGCCCAATTACTTCCCCTGCATTTGAATCAATTTCTTCTCCTACAATAATTCTGTCTCCTAATTTTTTTTGTAAAAAAAGAGCAAAATCAATGGTATTGTGATCTGTAATTGCAACTACATCGAGAGTAGTTTTAAGAAGCTTGGTATATCCACGCTCGGAAATGCCACCGTCATATGATAAGATTGAGTGGGTATGTAAATCAAGCTTAATGGAGTGTTGAAGCATCATGGTAGCAAAAAACAAATTACTAATTCAGCAGGTATTTTTAAGGATTATACCATACTTTTCTTGGATTCATCCGAATATCATTACATTATTTTCGCTATTCTTTTCCGCTGCATTTTTTATTTTTCTTGTGTCGCACAATTACTTTTTTGCATTTCTTGCACTTCTTGGCAGTACCACAGATGCTCTTGATGGAGCAGTAGCAAGATATTTTCATAAAACATCTCAATTTGGAGCCCTTCTTGACAGCACAACTGACCGAATATCAGATGCAGTTATTATTTCCGCATTCTCATTTGCTGGATTTGTTGGATGGCAACTAACACTTCCTCTTATTATTCTCAGTTTTCTTATTAGTTATATTCGTGCACGAGGAGAATATCTTTTTCAGATGTCTCTTGAGGGAATTGGTATTATGGAGCGTACAGAAAGGATTATCGGGATAGCAGTTGCAACAATTGCATTATTTTTTTATACACCATCAACCTACACTTTTTCTTTTGAAACATGGATTTTTTTACTACTTTTAGTATTATCAGTAATAACTGTTATGCAACGCTTATTATTTTTGTGGAAAAGAGACAAGTAACACAATTACTGATCTTGTAAATCTTGCAAAACATCTAGTACTCCATCATCAAAGTATGTTCCAGTTGGCGGACAAAGTACGGGAAATCCATATGCCTTAGGAAGCGGTTGCTTGCCAACATATACAAAGGTCGCTTTCCCACCATCAAGTGCAATTCTTTCGGCAATTGTTGCGTCAGATGGACTATCTCCAAAAGCAACATATGAATCTGGATGAATTTGACGTTTCTTTAAAAATTCAAGTAATTTTTCCGAAGCAATCCGTTTATCAATAAACTTATGTTGGATATCCATTGATATTTCCGACTTATCCATATGTACGTCTGGAAATTCTGGAACAATATTTTCCAAAACCCATGCTTCAAGTTTTTGTAAAATATCTTTTTCTACAGAAACTTTTTCTTTATCTTCTCCTCCAACAATTTCAACAGATACCATTGTTTTTTTATCGGGGTCAAAAAAAACTCCATCCATTCCGTTAATTGCTTGCTTAATGATTTCTTGAATTTCTTGAGGAACATGAAATCGAGTATCAATCTGTACATCAGGAACACTATTTGAAAATGTCATCGTGACAGCCCCTTTTTCGCAAGAAACAAATAAATTATCGAGCAAATGATTTCCTTGCAAATCTTTTGAAAGAAGTGGAATAATATGTTGTTGTACCCAAGCGCTCGATCTACCTGTTGCAATAGCCACATGCCACTCTTTATTCAATTCTTCTGCCATAAAATGAAGAATTTTCGAGTTAGGGTTTTTTGTATCAGGGTTTGTCAAAACACCATCAATATCAAAAATATAGAGTGTTTCCATGTAGAATTATCCAACTGTCTGCGGGCGTGATGCAGGCATAGGCTCTTGAGCATGATGAGGTGGAATATTTTCTGCTCTTTTTACTTTTAACTTTTCAGAAAGAGCAACAGGAAGCACTTCATCCATATGAGTAACAAAAACAAAGTGTAAATCATCAAGAACTTCCTTTGGCACATCTTCCAAGTCTTTTTTATTCTCCTTTGGCAAAATAACTGTTTTAATTCCTGCTCTATGCGCGGCAATTACTTTTTCTTTCACTCCACCAATTTCTAGTGCTCGCCCACGAAGTGTCACTTCTCCTGTCATTGCAACAGTTCGTTTGACTGGTATTTTTGTTAGTGCAGAGACAATTGCTGTTGTGATTGCAAGTCCTGCAGAAGGTCCATCTTTTGGTACAGCGCCTTCCGGAACATGCACATGAATATCTGTTTTTTGAAATACTTTGTCAGAAATTCCCAAATATGGTGCTCGTGAACGAATGTATGACAAAGCAGCTTGTGCAGATTCTTTCATAACATCTCCGAGCTGTCCGGTTAAAATAAGTGATCCTTTCCCAGACATCAGTGCAACTTCAATAAAAAGAATATCTCCACCAGCTTCGGTCCACGCAAGTCCTGTTGACATACCGATTTCATCTTTTTTCTCAATTAACGTTGCGCTAAATTGAATTGGCCCCAGAAGTTTGGCTGCCATTTTGTCATCGACCGCTACTTTTTCTTCCTTTCCTTCAGCAATGAGTTTGGCTACTTTTCGATAAATTGTTGCAAGTTTTCGCTCAAGATTACGTACGCCTGCTTCTCTTGTGTAATGGGAGATAATAAACTTTAACGCTTCATCGCTAACACTAATTTGATCTTCTTTTAAGCCATTAGCTTCGCGCTGTTTTTTGAAAAGGAAGTTTTTGGCAATATGAAACTTTTCATCTTGTGTATACCCTGCAAAATGAATAATTTCCAATCTATCCCGAAGCGCTGGTGGAATTGTATCAAGAACATTTGCTGTGGTGATAAACATAACATTGGAAAGATCAAAGGGAACTTCCAAATAATGATCTGAGAATGAATTGTTTTGTTCGGGGTCAAGCGCTTCAAGAAGTGCACTGGATGGATCGCCTCTAAAATCTGCACCAACTTTGTCGATTTCATCAAGCATAAACACTGGATTTCGGGTCCCAGCATCTTTTATTCCTTGAATAATACGTCCTGGAAGAGCACCCACGTAAGTCCTTCTATGACCTCGAATTTCTGCTTCATCTCGAATTCCTCCCAAGGAAACTCTGACAAATTTTCGTCCTAATGCTTTTGCAATTGATTTTCCAATAGAAGTTTTTCCAACTCCTGGAGGTCCTGCAAAACAAAGAATTGGACCTCGCATTTTTCCTGCTAATTTTCTGACAGCAAGATATTCAACAATACGTTCTTTTGCTTTTTTAATTCCGTAATGTTCTTCGTCTAGAATTTTTTCCGCAATTTTAATATCGACTGTATCTTTACTTTCTTCACTCCATGGAAGAGCAACAAGCCACTCAACATAATTTCTTACATATCCTGCTTCTGGATTAAATTGATTCATTTGAGAAAGTTTTTTAATTTCTTTTTTCACTTTTTCTTCAACATCTTCGGGCATGCCAGCTTTTTTCATTTTGTCCAAAAGCTCTTTTACTTCTCCTACTTCATCTTCGTCTCCTTCTTCTCCCATTTTTCCAAGTTCGTTTTTAATTGTTTTTAGTCTTTCTCGAAGCATTGCTTCACGAGCTCCTTTTTCAAAACGTTCTTGTGTTTTGGATGCAATTTTTCTTTCCAAATCTAACACTTTGATTTCCCTTGCCAAATATTCTGCAACTTTTTCAAGTCGTTGTTTGACGTTGGTCATTTCAAGAAGTGCTTGTCTTTCTTGCGGCTTTAAATCAAGTACTGAAGCAATAAGATCTGCAAGCTCTGAAGGAGTATTGTCAGACATAATATTCATGAAAACTAAAAAGTCAGCAGATTTTCCAAGGTTCATTGCCTTTCGAAATTCACCGGTTAAGTGATTGCATAGTGCTTTTACTTCTGCACTATCCTCTAAAACATCTGGCAATTCCACAACATGAGCGAGTAAGTATGACTGATGATCTTCATAGGAAGTGATTTTTACTCTATTTAATCCACGTACTTGCGCATTAATTTCTCCATTTGTTCGGATCATGCGTTCAATGCGAGAAAGTGTTCCTACTTCGTACAAATCATCTATTGAAGGGTCATTGAGTCTAGGATTTTTTTGCAGTACAAAACAGACAATTCTTTCTCCTTGAAAAGAAGATTCCAGTGCAGCCAAACTCTTTGGTCTTCCAAATGTTAGGACTGAATCTGTATTTGGGAAAATGATGCCATCTCGAATTGGAATTATTGGTACAACTTTATCCATAATGTTTTACTAAACCTTTTGTGGTGTGCTGTTTAATCTATTAGCACTCTAGCATACCTTTCTGCTAATTGTCAAGGGATTAAAATAATTTTCTCATGTTGACAGGCAACGCGTGCGGCTCCTACAATTAAACCACTATGTTTTATCTAAGTCAACTCCTAGGAAAAACCCTGTATTATCAAGACAAACCATTTGGTCGGCTCGTTGATATGGCTATTTTTACCAGTCGCCCACAACCTCCAATATCCAAAATTGAAATTGAACAAGGAAAGAAAAAAATTACTCTCTCTCCACAGGTAGTCCGACTCGAAAATGGAAAATGGATTTTAGAAAATCCTAATACGCCGTTTCTTCCCTATGATCATCAAGATTTTTATCTTGCGGAAGATTTACTCGACAAACAAGTTATTGATACAGATGGCAAACGTCTAGTACGAGTTAATGATGTTGTTTTAGAACAGAACGGTGAATTAAAAGTGACAGCAATTGACATCGGATTCCCTGGAATTTTACGAAGACTTGGAATTCCTATGTCTACACAATCTAAATGGATTCCCTGGCAATTTATTGAAGCATTTGACTATCAAACAGGCAATATTAAGATAAAACTTTCCCAAACCAAACTCAACGCACTCCATCCATCCGAACTTGCAGACATTTTGGAAGATGTTGGAACCAAAGAACGTCTGGGACTTGTTGCTGCCCTTGATGCAAAGAAAGCAGCTCGCGCAATTGAAGAAACAAACGATCAAACCCAAATGTCTATTCTAGAAGAAGTTTCTGTTCCGCATTTTAAGGATGTTTTAAACACGATGCGTTTATCCGAACTTGCTGATGTTTTAGACAGAATTAACCCAATGAAAACTCGCGAAATTCAAGCAGCTCTTGGAGAAGAACGCGCACAAAAAGTAAGAAAATTATTTTCGTATTCCGATAATGTTGCAGGTGGACTTATGCGAACATCTTTTCTTTTTATGCAAGGAACAAAAACAGTAAAAGAAGCTCTAAAAGTATTTGCCGAAAGAGCATACAAACCAGAAACAATCCTTATTGTTAATGAACAAGATAAGCTTATTGGAACAATTCAAACAAAAAATTTTCTTAATACAGACTCATTAGCATCATTACAAGATATTGTTGAAGACAAGCAATTTGTTTATTCCAATGCTGCTTTTGACGACGTTTTCCGACTGTTTAGTGAATATAATCTGCGAGCAGTTCCAGTTGTTGATAAAGAAAAAAAACCTATTGGCATGATTGTCATTGATGACCTCTTAAAATCACTTGATGAAAAGAGGGAAAAAGATGAAGAAATTTAACATATTTTTTCTGCGATTGTTACCTATCCTTGCTATCATTGGCCCTGGGATTATCTCTGGATCAGTTGACAACGACGCAGGAGGCATCACGACATATTCGATTGCAGGAGCAAATTTTGGGTTTGCACTACTGTGGGTGCTTTTTCTTACCACATTTGCACTTGCTATCACACAAGAAATTGGTGCAAGAATGGGACTTGTCACAGGAAAGGGCCTTGCCTCACTTATCCGGGAAAAATTTGGCATTCGATGGACAACATTTATCATGCTTGTATTATTTTTGGCAAATATTGGCACAATTGCTGCAGAATTTGCGGGTATTGCAGCATCACTTGAAATTTTTCATATTCAACGCATCACTTCTGTAGTCATCGTCGGTTTGGGAATATTTTTCCTTGTTACTCGGGGAAATTTTAAGAAACTTGAGCAAATTTTTCTTGTCGCATCGGGCTTTTATATAGTATATATAGTATCAGCATTTCTTGCCAAACCAGATTGGGCTGCTTCACTCAGAAGTCTTGTTACGCCAACAATTCAACCAACTAAAGCGTATTTTTTAGCACTTATTGCAACAATTGGAACAACGATTACCCCGTGGGGGCAATTTTTTATTCAGGATTACGTCGTTGATAAAAAACTCACAAAAGACGATTTGCAAGTAGAACGCGGAGATGTTTTTTTTGGATCGTTTATTACAAATTTTATTTCATTTTTTATTATTCTCGCATGTGCAGCAACTATTTTTGCACACGGCAAATCAATTGTTGATGCAAAGGATGCTGCAATTGCATTACAACCATTGGCTGGTAATTTAGCCGCCGCGTTATTTGCATTTGGACTTCTTAATGCTTCTATTTTTGGCGCTGCATTGGTTCCAGTCTCAACAGCATATGTTATTACAGAGGCTTTTGGATTTGAATCAGGACTAAATTTTAGTTTTGCTGAAGCACCACAGTTTTATGGACTTTTTGCATCTCTTCTTATAATTGGAGGACTTTTAGTGATTTTTCCATTTGTTCCGCTTATCAACATTCTTTTTGTGACACAAGCTATCAATGCAGTGTTACTTTTACCAATTCTAGTGTTTGTGTTTATCCTTTCAAATGATAAAAAACTCCTGAATGGTAATTCAAATAATACATTTATGAATGCTGTCGTTGCGATTACTTTTGGTGCTATTGCGATAAGTACAATTGCTTACTTTTTTTCTCTATTCTTTTCTTAAGTTTTGCACTTAATTGAACAAGAACTTATTGGAGATTGTAAAGACTTTACGTATTTCTAAAATAATTCATTATTCTCTTACACTACTTTTATGCATATACCTACCTCTTCATTTATTCTAATTTCCCTATGCAATTTTTACAGCAAACACCATATGAATTCTTCGCTGAAGAAGACATGAAATATTTAAAAAGAGTATCTATTGTTGTTCCTACAAAGGATGAAGAAGGAAGCATTCAACAATTAATAGAACGGGTAGATGCTGCTCTTACAAAAAATAAATTACTCTATGAAATTATAGTAGTTGATGATTTCTCTACAGATAACACAAGAAGAATTGTGCAATGGCTCAAAGGCATGTATCCCATTCGTCTTTATAAAAAAATTGGAAAACCAGGAAAAGCACAATCTCTACTCGAAGGATTTACGTATGCATCATATCCAATACTTTGTATGATAGATGCTGACCTACAATATCCACCGGAAGCAATTCCGCTTATGGTAAGACACGTGCAAAAAGGAACAGATATTGTTGTTGCAAATAGACATGCAACAAATTTAACATTTATAAGAAAATTTACTCATGATTCTTTTTTGCATGTGTTTGGAAAATACCTGTATGGTTTTTCGTGTGATGTGCAATCTGGACTTAAGGTTTTTAGAAAAGAAATCGTTGAAAGAATTTCAATTAACCCAAGCCCGTGGACATTTGATTTAGAATTTTTAAGCAAAGCTCGTGACGGCGGATATTCTATTGGAAGTATCCCGATTCCTTTTTATAAAAGGGTCTCTGGTCGGTCAAAAGTACATATTTTCAAAACGTCAATAGAAATTGCTATGTCCGCAATAAAACAACGAGTAGCAAAATCACGTCCAATACCATTTCATCCTCATTCTGTAAAACAAAAAGGGAAAGGATTTCACTTTAAGGGAAAAGAATTTGTTACTCTTACAGACTTACCGCTTATGGAAACTGCTTTTTACCGCTTATCGAGTAAGCAAAGAAGTATTCTTATTGTGTCGGGAATTTTTGCTTTCTTAGCATGCATCAGTAACCCTCATCTTTTTCTCACAACCCTCATTGCCATTATCACAATATTGTATTTTAGTGATTTATTATTTCAGTTATTTTTAATTATAAAAAGTTTTTCGTCTGATGCAGAAATTGTAATATCTGATAAGGAAATTGAACAACCCTCTACCTGGCCAACATATACTATTTTGTGTCCATTATATAAAGAAAGTGCAGTATTGCCCCAATTTATATCCGCAATCTCTAATCTAAATTATCCAAAAGATAAATTACAAGCGATAATTTTGCTCGAAGAAGACGACAAAGAAACAATTAGGAAAGTAAAAAAATATTTTCTTCCCTCTTTTATTCAAGTTATCATTGCGCCAAATTCTAATCCAAAAACCAAACCTAAAGCACTTAATTTTGGACTACAATTTGCAAAAGGAGAATATTTAGTTGTGTATGATGCAGAAGATATTCCTGACCCAGATCAGTTGAAAAAAGTCGTTATTGGATTTAACAAAGTATCTGATAAAACAGTCTGTATTCAAGCAAAACTTAATTTTTATAATCCACATCAAAATTTTCTCACACGAATTTTTACTGCAGAATACTCCTTATGGTTTGACCTGATTCTCACAGGACTACAAGCAATCAAAGCACCAATTCCTCTTGGAGGAACATCTAACCATTTTAAAACAAAAAATATTCAACTCCTAAAAGGATGGGATGCATTTAATGTTACTGAAGATTGTGATTTGGGAATACGACTTGCCAAAGAGGGATATAATACAGCAATTATTAATTCCACAACACTTGAAGAAGCAAATAGCGAACTTGGAAATTGGTTTCGCCAGAGAGGACGCTGGATTAAAGGATACATGCAAACATATCTTGTACATATGAGAAATATCTTTTCTTTTCTTAACTTGCCAAAAAAATATCATGCAGCAATTTTCCAAATTATTGTCGGAGGAAGAATTTTTTCACTTCTTATCAATCCATTTTTATGGATTACCACAATCGCATATTTTGCAGACCGAGCACAATTTGCAAAACCCATTGAATCTTTTTTCCCTACTCCAATTTTGTATATAGGTACTTTGTCATTTATCTTTGGTAACTTTTTGTATCTTTACTATTACATGATTGGTGCAGCAAAAAGACAACAATACTCCATTATCAAATATGCTCTTTTTACTCCTTTTTATTGGCTTCTGATGAGTATTACTGCATGGTTAGCACTATACAAAATTGTTATGCAACCTCATTATTGGGCAAAAACCAAACACGGTCTTCACTTAAAAAAGGATAAAAAAATCTCTATTTCTTTTCCTAAAGGTGCAATTGATAAACATATATTTGTGTTTCCTAAAATTTCTTTTTCCTGATGAAGATAAAAGCATTTTGTTTCCAACATGACACATGGATTATTGCACTAATAACTTTTTTTGCAAGTGTTTGGAGCGGTGTGTATTTTTATAGTTCTAATAGTTTGCTTCTTTATGGAGACGCTGAGTCTCATTTAAATATTGCAAAAAGAGTTATTGATAGTCTTACTCCTGGGTTTGCTCAACTTGGAGGAATTTGGTTACCACTTCCGCATATTTTACTCCTCCCTTTTGTTGCAATTACTCCTTTTTGGCATTCTGGTATTGCGGGAAGCATTGTAGGAGGATTATCTTTTATTGTTGCAACAGTGTATCTATACAAAATTGGGTCTCTTCTTTTGCAAAAAAAAATACCGGCACTCATAGCATGCATAGTTTTTATTTGTAATCCTAATATTCTCTATATGCAATCTACAGCACTTGGGGAACTACCTCTTATCGCATTTTTTCTTATGTCTGTATATTATTTCTTAAAGTATATAAAACATCCAGAATCCCTTCCTTCACTCATTTTTTCAGCACTATTTGCACTCTGTGCTTCTTTATGTCGGTATGATGGATGGTTTCTTGTCATTTTTGAAATTATCGGACTTAGTATTTTCTTTATTTTTTATAAAAGAAAATGGAGCGAAGGTGAAGGGATGATTGTTGTATTTTCGACATTAGCATTTTTTGGAATTTTCTTGTGGTTTTTGTGGGATGGTGTGATTTTGCATGATCCACTATATTTTACAAATAGTCCATTTTCGGCAAAATCACAACAAGAAGGATGGCTTGCTCGAGGAGAACTCATCACGTATAAAAACATCTGGTTATCAGTAGTCTATTATGCAGATACTATTGCGCGAAATACTGGAATTTTCTTAACAGCATGCATGCTTGTCGGACTTGTATTATTTTTATTTGATAGAAAACAACCTCTTCGTTTGTTTACAATTCTCTTATTGGGATTTCCTTTTGTTTTTTATGTTTCAACATTATACCTTGGGCAATCTATTATCCTTTTACCAGATCTTACCCCAACAACATTTATGTGGCATTTATTTAATGTCCGTTATGGTGTTATTATGCTACCATTTGTTGCTATCTTGATAGGATTTCTATTATCTAAGTCAAACAAATTTTTGCGCATTTTGCTTATTGCAATTATTGTTATTCAAACAATTTCTTTTGCAACCGGAACCGAACCAACAATTACACTTGAGGATGGAAGATCTGGTTTGTCAGCAATGAAACAACCTGATGCACAACAATGGATGGCAAGACATTATGATAAAGGAACAGTATTGCTGGATGATTTTGCTCGTACAATTAGCATTATTAAAAGCAATATTCCTATACAAAATGTTATTTATGTCGGAAATCATCCATATTGGGAAAACGCATTAAAAAAACCACAAAATTATGTAACATGGGTTGTTGTGCAAAAAGACGACGCTGTCTGGAAAGAAATTTATGCGCAACCTTCCAAACGAGATAACTTGTATAAATATTATCAAAAAGTTTATACATCTCCAGACATTCTTATTTTTAAAAGAAATACATTACCAAGTTAGTTTATTACCATTTTCCGACAGATTTTTTGCTTTGTTTTTAGTAAAACTTCTTACGTTACATACAACCAATGAGGAAAACTAATAAAAAATTGTATTTGAAAGGAATTACAAAAATACATGTTATATTTCTGACTACATTTTTTTTAATTTCCTTTCTGTTAGGAAGACTCAGTAACGCAGTTTTATTTCCAACCACAACAAATGCACAACAAGTCTCTCCACAAATACTTGCACATAAAGATATTAATAAGTCATTTTCTTTTCCAGTTGAAGACCAAAATAATAATGTGATAACGCAGCTGACATATATATTGCAATCTGCAGATCTTATGAATCAAATAGTTGTAAAAGGACAGCTTGCCACAGCAATAAAAGGTAAAACATTTCTTGTCATTAATCTACGACTTGATAACTCGTCTGATAAATCAGTTATTGTTAATACCCGCGATTATATACGTCTAACAACAAATAAAAGTAACGAACTTCTTGCACCTGAAGTATATAACGATCCTGTTGAAATACAACCAGCATCGACTAAGTTAACACGAGTTGGAATTCCTATTAATACATCAGATAAAAATCTTGTCTTGCATATCGGTGAAATTTCTGGAGAGAAAACTGATATTCCTCTTTCTTTTTAATGTAAAGAATACATGAAATTGCTTTCCCTATTACTTAAGTATTACTAGTTTTTTATTTTCTCTTAAATACTCCTTTGTTACAGTCTGCCCCTGACCGTCAATGAGACGGACACCATGAAAGGAGGTGAAAGAGAATGATTAGACAAATTGCAACAGCGATAACAACTGGATCATTACTATTTAGTTCTGTCGCTGCACCTTTTGCATTTGCAGATACGCAAATTTCTGGAAATGGAGCATTTTCAACATCCAATGCAACGGTTAATAACACAAGTACTCAAACAGTAAATCAAAATAATAATGCAAATATTAATAATAATATTACCTCAAATGAAAATACGGGTAATAACTCTGCTAATTTTAATACCGGTGGAAGTACAGGAATTAGCACTGGTGGAGCATCATCAAGTGTTACTGTTGATACCAAAGCAAACATGAACCAAGCGAGTATTGGATGCACTTCATGCAACACAACTGGAAACACAGGACTTACGTCGATAAGCGGTAATGGATACGGCTCAAACAATGCAGCAACTATTAATAACAATAATACGACAACATTGTCTCAAAATAATGAGGCAAACGTAAATAATGATATTAGGAATAATGCTAATACAGGTAACAATACCGCAAACGGAAATACTGGTGGAATAAACAATTTTGGAAACACATCAATTTCTACCGGAAATGCCGACTCAACAACAGACGTAGGAACCGCGGTGAATGCAAATCTTGCATCGATTGGTAACAATGGTTTCAACACCAACGGAACAGGCGACGTAGCAATTGAGGGGAATGGTGCATTCAGTAGAAATACAGCATCTCTTTTCAATAATAATTCGGCTGTCGTAAATCAAAATAATAATGCAGATATTCAAAATAATATCTCAAATAATAATACGACAGGAAATAATTCTGCTGATTTTAATACTGGCACCAATACCCAGATTACTACTGGCTTTGCACAAGACCAAACAACGGTTCGCAATTTAGCCAATTTTAATGCTGCAAGTCTTGACGACAATAGTGCAACATTATTTGGCACAAATGCAGATATTTTCGGCAACGGATACGGAAGTAATAATGCATTTAACGGATTTGATAATAATACTACGTCCGTTTTGGGAAATAATAACGGTAATCTTAATAACAATATTCATCCGGAATTTCAAACAGGAAATAACCAGGCAAATGGAAATACATCTGGATTTTTTGCCGGAGGAAATAATGGAGTATTTACCGGAGGCGGATCTTCTGACACAACGGTAAGTAATGCAACCGGTGTCAATGAATTTGGACAAGGGTTAACACTTCCTAACGGAACAAATCTTAATTTTACGTGGGACTGGAATTCTCTTCTTGGGAATCTCTGGACAATCTAACCCTTTGTTGAGAGACAAGGGAGCTAGGCTAGCTTAGCTCCCTCCTCTCAGAAAGATGAAAAGTAAAACATATGAAACAACTGATAAAAAAAATAACAACGTATGTACTAATTATTACTCTTTCTTTTGGACTGGTTGCATCACCTGTGCTTGCCGATACAACGACAGCATCACCAACACCAACTCCAACAGCTGACTCGTCAAATAATACAGAAGTAGCACCAACTGCTCCTCCATCACCAACTCCTCCACAAAATCCAAATCAAACTCCAACGCCAACTCCTACTCAAACGACCTCACAAAATGCAACGACTCCAACTCCAACAGGAACAACAGATCCAACAAACGATCCATCAAATACTGCTAATGGAGCAGCATCTTCTAATTCGTCATCAGAGACAGGAAGCACAAGTAACCAAACAAATCAAAATAACACACAAAATACAGCTAATGGGCTAAATCAAAGTTCGGTCACTGGAAGTAATACTGCTTCTGCAAATGTTGGAAATACTGCAGTAAAAACATCGGATGCAAATGCTTCTGGAACAATTGTTAATACAGGAAATACTAATGTGCAAGGAGCAGCGGTCGCAGAATTTGATATTAATAATACACAAAATGGGGATTTAGTACTTGGCGATTTTGCATCTCATTGTATTATTGGATGTACAAGTGGAGGCATTGCAGCAAACACGGGAAATGGAGCAAATTCGTCAAATAGTGCTGCACTTAACCAAAATAATCAAAATTCTACGTTTCAACATAATGACGCCTCTGTTGGCAATTCACTTGTTCTTTCTGCAGATTCTGGAAATAATACGTCAAGTTTAAATACTGGTGGGAATACATCGCTAAGTACAGGAAATGCAAATGTCGATGGAAATGTTCTTTCTTTTCTTAATAACAATATCGCAGGACAAGTTTTGGTAAATGTTGTAAATATTTTTGGAGATTTAAATGGAAATATTATTCTTCCTGCAGATGAAAGTTGTGATAGTTGCTCACAAGGAAGTATCTCTTCTACAAATACAGGAAATGGAGCAAGTTCGTCAAATACTGCAAATACTTTAAATAATACAAACCAAACAACCGGCCAGGCAAATTTTGCAAACATTGCAAATAATTTAGACTTATCCGCAACAACAGGCAATAATAGTACAACAGGCAACACAGGTGGCGATTCATCAAGTACAACAGGGAAAGCAAATGCAACATCTAAAGTAATTAATGTTGCAAATAATAATGTTGACGGAAATGGAGTTTGGTGGTTGGTACTTGTTAATAATGCAGGACACTGGGTTGGCAAACTTCTCGGATTTCCAGATGGAACAACAGTTGCGGGTTCGCCGGGAACACAGATAACAACAAATGGCAGCGGCGATGTTACTGCGTCAAATTCCGGAAATGGCGCAAACTCATCAAATACTGCAAATGTGTCACAAAACAATAACTCCTCAACAACACAAACCAACAATGCAAACCTTTCTAATTTATTAAAACTCTCAGCAAATACAGGAAATAATCATGCTGACTACAACACTGGTGGAAATTCAACAATACAAACAGGCAATGCAAATGTGATAGCAAACCTGATAAATTTTGTAAATAATAATATTAAAGGTAAGGGAAAACTTATTGTTACTGTAGTAAATGTCTTTGGCAGTTGGCTTGGAAATTTAGTAACACCAGGACAAGCAAATGCAGGTGGAAAGAACGGATCAGCGCACAGTACAAATTCGCCAACTTCACAGCAAACAGCAAGCAATGCTACTTCTGATGCTACAACGCAAGCAATCCAAACAAATAATGCTCCCCAACTGTTGCAACCAATCCAGCAATTTTTACAATCTGGCAGAACTAATGTAAACACTCCAATAAATCCGAACAATCCCCCTTCCTTTTCTGCAAATGATTCAAGTACTCCTCCACAACAGTCCATCCCTCAACCTCAATTTTTCTCACAAGGAAATGAAGGTCAAACAGCAGTGCTTGCAGCAACAGACGAGAGAGGCAATCAAAAAGAAGTCACTATTAACTTAGCATATCTTTTACTACTAACTCCTTTCGGAGCAGCATTTATTATTTTGAAGAAAAGAAGAATCATCTAAACTATTTTTTCTGACCAGAAAAACGAACACCCATCTTTTCCAACAACTCCTTCATGAAGTGTATTCCCAGATATTATAAGTTTGTCACCAGCGATACAATGATAGGTTTTTCCCTCTGTTATAACCTCCATTGAACCTGTCAAAAATGCAAGTACTTTTGTTTCCGGATGTTTGTGAAGATGATAGACAAATCCCGCTGTGTCAGTAATAACAATTGGATGAAATCCTTCTTCTTCAATAGCTTGTTTTATTTGTTCTTGTGATAGTCCTTTATACATCTGAGGGAAATACATAAGGACAGTATAAAGTATGAATGATGAACAGTAAAGTTAATTTATTACCTAAAAGTAAAAATTAATTATTCTATTATTTTTTATTCATTCGTTAGAGGGATTTCCAGCCTTCCATTGCGTAGTAGTCACCACTTTGTTCTACACAAATATATGGCGTATCAGCTCGCATATTTGCAGCGTGTTGGGGAGAATTTGCCCATAAATTTACGACATCTTTGTAGTCTCCAGTTTCTGCAATATTTTCTGTAATCAATGAGTAATTTGGATATGGCATGGTATGAGCATTAAGCCTATTAGTAAATCCGTCATGAGAAAAGTCAGTAGTAATTTCTTGAGCACGTATTGTAGCAAAATTACAGGTAAGATCATTTGTACTTACAGATCCAAGTCCATTACTGTGTCTGTAATCATTAATTGCTTGCATGATAAATGCTTGCATGGTACTGGTTGGCTGAGAATTCACTGGTTGTGTTGTCGGAATTGGAGTAGATGGTATTTGTGTTGGTGTGACAGAAGATGACGGAACTATAGCTTGGATAGCATGTGATGAAGTTGGTGTTGGAGTTATATGTATTGTATATTCAAGTGTTTTTGCAGAAATTTTTCCGTTATGTGTTGGCAATTTTGATGGGATAAATTTTGCGTTTTCTATTTTTGCAGGAGTATTTGTCACATAAGGCAATAAATATGCAAACGGTGTATGGGAAATATTTTTATCTTGCGGGATTGCAAATGAAATAAGTCCGAGTGTTGAAAGAATAATTCCTAAGGCAAGTTTGGGAAATAACATAAAGTGGGACAAGGATACGAAAGAAAAAGGAAAGAGTCAAGTAAGAAATTTGTAAGACAGCCCCGTGAATGTTTATAAAAAACTTCTAACGAAATCTTTGTATCGCTTTGGCATTGAAGAAGAAAGAATTTGGTCCTTACGCATCCATTGAAATTGTTGATGTTCGTTACTTAACACAATTGTTTCAGACTCACAATCTGCTTGGTACAACACAAGAATTGTCCAGCATCCATCGTGCAGGGGAAAAGAAGTTACAGAAAGTAATGTAACAGATTTTACTATTAGTCCTGTCTCTTCCTGCACCTCCCTTTTTATCCCAGCAATCGGATCTTCCAATTTTTCAAGAGCCCCACCTGGAAAATCCCAACCATTAGGACGACTCATATCAGTACTTGGTCGCTGAAGGAGTAAAACTTCCTTTTTATTATTAAGAATAATAATTTTTTGAGAAATAACTGCTTTATCTTTATGAAAATCCATAGCGCTTAATCAACAACATAAATATCTTGATAACCACTTGTTCGAATAAATTCTGCTTTTCCTTCAATAATTCGTTCCAAAGGTCTGCATGCAAAACAACCACCACTTCGTAAACATTTGAACGCCCCCTCAAGTCGAGCTTTTTTTATTTGCTTTGCCACTTGCACAACTGCTTTTTCGGCAGTATCTAAATCCGGCATGAGCATTTCCGAAAGAGTATTATCTGTTTCCAAATACCAGTAGCTGATTTTTTTAATATTCCGTTTTTGAAGATTTTTAACGAGCAAACTATAAATTGGAAGTTGTAAAGAATTCGGATCTTCATCATGTTTGCCTGTTTTAAAATCAATAATATGCACACTATCGTCATCTGGCAGATATTCAATCCAATCAACTTTTCCGCACAAAAGAATGTTTTCTTCTTTAGAAATGAAAAATCGTGGAGGCAAACCATCCTCAGGTTCGGGAAGCGTAACAGTTTTGCGAAGAAGCGGGCCAGGATTGTCAGTAACACGCTGTATCATAAGGGCTCCTCTATTTTTATATTCCATTTCTTCTGCAGAATTTTTAAATCCTCCAGCTTTACCTGCAAATTTCACCCACGATGAATTAAAAATTGTTAGGAGTGATTTCTCAAATCTTTTATCCGCAGGTACTTTCTCTTTAAGAAGTACCTCAAATACTTCATGGACGGCATTTCCCAAAGCAAGCGCCGGATTAATGATATTTATTTTATTCCCAGTCTTTGGATCTTTATATTCATATTGTAAATAATATGCGCGAGGACATTTTAAAAAGAGAGCAATTTTTGAATGAGATACCCAAAGAGGATATACTTTTGGCTGATTCATAAACGTACCAACCATTGTAGAAAAGCTTGCTAATAATAGCAAGCGAGCAAAATTTTTCGGGAAAAAGTTTATTTAGAATTTGTAGTATTTGCTTATTTATAGTATTTACTGAACGCAGTCTAAGGGTTATTCCCACTTAAATGTTCGTGCGGCAAGAAGATACATAATTGCTCCCCAAAGAAGAAGTCCTAAAAGATATGGATATGTTTCGAAAAACGATCCACCTTCTGTCGTAATTTTCCGAATTGCCATATTAAAATAGGAAAGAGGTAAATTATTGGCAATTGGTTGTACCCATGCCGGGAAATTATCTGTTGAGAAAAATGTTCCAGAAAGTAAAAATTGTGGAAGCGTTATTAAATTAACAAGTGGTCCTGCCGAATTCTCATCGTTTGCAAGACCGGCAAGAAAATACCCAAATCCAAGAAATGCAACCAAACCAAATGCTGAAAGAATAAGTAGTTCAATAAATGTAATCCATCCATGAGGCAAATAAAATTTAAAGACGAGAACTCCGATTCCTAAAATAAGAATTGTTTGAATAAGCGCAACAATAAGACGACTTGTCCCCTGCGCAAGTAAAATTGTCAGAGGTTGTGTCGGTGTTGCAAACATTCTTTTTAACACTAGTGCTTTTTTTAGATAAATCAAACCAAAAACAGTTCCAAAAATTGCTGTGGAAAGTAATGAAAATCCAATTTGTCCAGGCAGTGCAAAGTCAATATATCGAAGTTGTTGTCCAGAAATAGATGTTTTTGTAAGTGTTATTGGTGGACTTGTAACTCCTGATAATTGCAAATTTGCTTTATCGACAAATGCAGTAACAAACGTTGTTGCTGCAACTGCATCAGCTGGTACTGCAGATGATGTGACAAGTGTCAATGTATGTGGTGGAACTTTAGAATTATTCGCATATAAAATTCCTGCAATTTTCCCTTGCTGTAATTTTTTATTTAATACTTCTTGGCTTTCGCGATCTATTGTCACAACTTTTTGATTTTTAACAGCAACAATAACAGGACTGTTTTGATTTGATTCTGTTGGAATACCAATAGTGATTTTTTGTGTAGCGTTTCCAATTAGTCCAAAAATACTAATAAAAACAATTGGGAAAATAAATCCGAAAGCAAATGTTGCTGGATTTCTTGTTTGGGCCCGAAGCGCATACCACGCAAGTGCCATATATGCACGAAGTTGTCTTGGTTTTTTAAATTCTTTATGCATCACGAAGACTCCTTCCTGTGAGGTGTAAAAATACATCTTCTAAATTTGCAGGTTCGGGTTTTATTTCTTTGGTAAAACCAGATGCGAGAAGTTGCCTAATGAGTTCTTTAGGACTTCCTATTGTTAAAATTTTCCCATGATCCATAATTGCAACCCTATTACACAGTTGTTCTGCTTCTTCCAGGTAATGTGTTGTCAGTACGATTGTTGTTCCTTCTTCTTTATTGATTTCCTTAATTGCTTCCCATAAATTAATACGCGCTTGCGGATCGAGTCCAGTTGTTGGTTCGTCAAGAAAAATAAGTTTTGGATCGTTAACAAGAGTTGAGGCTAAGGAAAATCGTTGCTTTTGTCCACCTGACAATTTATTTACAAAACTTTTTGCTTTGTCAGAAAGTTGCACTTTTTCTAACATTTCCATTGGATTAATATCTGTATCATACATTGCTGCAAACATTTTTAAGAGTTCAACCAAATTTAATTCTGGATAAAATCCTGCTGACTGGAGCTGTACACCAATTCTTCTTTTTACCTCCCAGGGATCTTGATGCGTCATAATGCCATCAATTGTTACCAAACCATCGGTTTGAGACTGAAGTGTTTCCATAATTTCTAGTGTTGTTGTTTTGCCTGCGCCATTTGGTCCTAAAATTCCAAAAATTTCTCCTTCATAGACATCAAATGAAACACCATCAACTGCTGTAAATGTTCCAAATTGCTTTCTTAAGTCTTTCACAGAAATTATGGCCTTTTTATTCTTCATATTTATATTGTAACACTAAAAATAGAAAATTCGTAGCATTTCTCATCCATTGTCTTTACCGAAAAGACTAGTTATTATATATAGTATGCAAGAATCTTTTTCTACCCCAATGATGAAACAATATCAAAAGATTCGAGCAAAATACCCCGAATGCTTATTGTTTTATAGAATGGGTGACTTCTACGAACTCTTCATGGACGATGCATTAATTGGTGCGCAAACTCTTAATATTACACTAACCCATAAACGTGGTGGAAAAGATGGCAATATTCCAATGGCAGGCATCCCATACCACGCGGTAGATAGTTATCTAAATAAATTGGTAAAAGCAGGATATAAAGTTGCAATTTGCGAACAGCTTAGTCCACCAAATAAACGCGGACTTGTTGAGCGAGACGTGATACGAATTGTAACTCCAGGAACTCTTCTTGATGAAAAAGCACTTGAGAAAAAAACAAACAATTATATCGTAGCACTCAATATCACCTCAGATACGATTGCCCTGAGTGTTGCCGACCTCTCAACGGGATATTTTGCAACGACGCAAGCAAATAGTGAAATGATGCATCAATTTATTCAAGACGAATTCTCTCGACTTTCTCCTTCCGAATGTATTCTTCCTGCAACGCTTTACAATGATCCGGCGTTTTTAAAAATTCTTAAACAACAAAATCTTAATATTTACTGCTTTCATCAGTGGGAAGAGTTTACACAAGATTCAGAAAAATTTTTACAAAAACACTTTGGAGTTAAGACACTTGCTGCGTTTGGTGTTGATGGCAAAACTACTGCAATAGATACGTCTGCCGCTCTTTTAGGATACTTGCAAACAACACAAAAAACAACAGTTGGGCATATTCGAAAACTAACAGCATATGACCAAGAGCAAACAATGCTTCTTGATAAGTCTACAATGATTAATCTCGAACTTTTTTCAACAATTCGAGATCATGATACACAAGGATCATTACTTGCCGTTTTAGACGAAACAATAACAGCAATGGGAGGTCGCTTACTCAAGATGTGGTTAAAAAAACCTCTGATTAATAAAGAAGCTATTCTCTACCGACACGAAGGGGTAGAAGAATTATTGAATAACCATGACGCAAGAAAAGAAATAAGAGAAATTTTGCAACAAGTGACAGATATTGAGCGCATTCTATCTCGACTTTCTGTAAATATTGGCAATGCAAGAGATCTTAATAATTTAAAAAATTCCTTACAAACAATTCTTTCTATAAAGGCTTTAGTAAAAAAACAGAATGCAAAAATATTTTCTGATATTTGTAACAATATTTCTCCAAAGATACAAATTATTATTGAAACAATTACGAAGTGTATTGTTGATGAACCTCCTCTCGACGTTAAGAATGGAGGCATAATTAAAAAAGGTGTAAACGTACAACTTGATAAACTTCATAACACTATTAATAGAAGCAAGGATTGGATTAAGGATTTAGAAAAAGAAGAAAGAGAAAAAACAGGAATTAATTCTCTGAAAGTAAAATTTAATCAGGTATTTGGATTTTACATTGAAGTAAGTAAATCAAATCTTCATCTTGTCCCAAAAGATTATTTTCGCAAACAAACCCTTGTAAATGGCGAACGATTTATTACGCCAGAGTTAAAGCATCACGAAGAAATAATTTTGACCGCTGAGGAAAAAGTAAACGAACTTGAATATCAACTTTTTTTAGAAGTATTACAAAAAGTTTTAGAAGACATTAAATATATGCAAGACGCATCAGAAGCAGTTGCAATACTTGATTGCATTAGTACGTTTTCTCATATTAGTAATAAATATTCATACTGTCGTCCAACACTTTTATATTCTGGAGAGATACGCATAACGCAAGGAAGACATCCTGTTGTTGAAAGACTTTTGGAAACAGATCAACAATTTGTGCCAAATGACGTACGTCTTGATAATAGTAGTCAATCACTTTTGCTTATCACCGGACCAAACATGGCAGGCAAATCAGTATTTATTCGACAAGTTGCGTTAATTGCATTAATGAACCAAATTGGATGTTTTGTCCCTGCCAAACATGCAAATATAAGCTTGATGGATAGAATTTTTGTTAGATCTGGAGCATCAGATGTTATAACCTCTGGCCTTTCTACTTTTATGGTAGAAATGGTTGAAACCGCACATATTTTACACAATGCAACAAGTAATAGTCTTATTGTTATGGACGAAATTGGTAGAGGAACAAGCACATATGATGGTATTTCTATTGCATGGGCAGTTGCAACATTTCTTGTTACAAAATATAAAACAGCTCCAAAAACTCTTTTTGCAACACATTATCACGAACTGCAGGCACTTGAAAACGAATATTCTATAATTAAAAATTTCCATATGGCGGTTGCAGACGATAAAGGAGAACCAATTTTTTTGCACACGCTTCTTCCCGGAGGCGCTTCTCATAGTTTCGGCGTAGCAGTAGCAAAACTGGCAGGCATACCACAAGAAGTTATAGATAGGGCAAAAGAACAACTCGAATCTTTAGAAAAAAGAGATCTAAAACAGACAAGTATGCCTATTATCTTGAAGTCGGAGAATGAAGGATCCCCTCAGGATCAAGATAAACAATATCTATCAGAAAATAAACGCCCACAACAATCTATAGCAATTCATCTTATCCAAAAAGAATTTGAAAATCTTGACATTGCAAATACGACACCACTTGAAGCATTAAATAAACTTGCAGAGCTTAAAGAACAATTGAACCTTCTTAAATTAGAGTCAAAAAAAGCATTTGCAGAAACGGACTAATCTTTCTTGCACTCTCCTCCTAGCTATCGTATTATTAACCAACTAATTATGGGAAAAATTTTACAGCTTCCTCCCCATCTTGTAGCAAGAATTGCTGCAGGAGAGGTTATTGAACGCCCCTCTTTTGCTGTCAAAGAACTCATTGAAAACGCTATCGATGCAGGAGCAGACGAAATTTCTGTTGTTATAGAAAACGCTGGTCTTAAAAAAATTCAAGTCGCAGATACTGGTGAAGGTATGGATAGTATAGATTTACAAGAAAGCATTAAACCCCATACAACAAGTAAAATTATTAATGAAAATCTTATTGGTATCAAAACGCTTGGATTTCGTGGAGAAGCGTTAGCAAGTCTTGCTGCCGTAAGCACACTTACGATAAAAAGTCGCCAAGCAGCCAATCTAACCGGTACAGAAGTAGTAGCTAAGGATGGGAGAATTCTTCATGTATTACCAACTGGATGTCCCGTTGGGACAATAGTTATTGCAGAAAATCTTTTTTCTCATATCCCGGCAAGAAAAAAATTCTTAAAAACTCCACAAACCGAATTTCGACATATTTCCGATGTTGTTATGCGTTTTGCTATATCATTTCCTACAATACAGTTTACGTTAGTACACAATAATAAAACTGTATTTTCTTTCCCTAAAAGTGAGAAGATTGAACACAGAATAAAACATCTTGTTGGAGAAGATATTTTTTCATTATGTATTCCCATACAGACAGTTGATTCACACATTTCTCTAAACGGGTTTGTTGTTAAGCCTCAAATGCATGCTTTTTCTCATTCCAAACAATTTTTATTTATTAATAACAGACAAGTTTCAGACAAACTTATTAGTCTTGCTGTAAAAGAAAGTTATGGCACAATGCTGGAACCAACAACGTATCCAATTTTTGTATTATTTATCACTCTTCCACCCGAGATGGTTGATGTGAATGTTCACCCAAGAAAAGAGCAAATACAATTTTTTAATAACACACTAGTTTTTTCATTTGTAAAAACTGCCATAACCCAAACACTTCAAGAAAACAATATAACATTTCAAAATCTTTCATGGAAAAGAAGCGGCGTTGGGACAACAAATTCGTATGCTGCAAAATTACTTAAAGAAACAGTTCTGAATAAAGAAGGTTTATTCTTGACAAATAACAAAAAGCTTTTGCAAATTTTTAATCTCTATATTATTTCTCAGAATGAACAAGGTTTGCTCATTTTTGATCAGCATGCTGCTCACGAAAGAAGTTTATTTGAAAAATTATTAAAAGAATTTAAAAAACAAAGAAAAACGCAAGCAATGTATGCATTAAAAAATAAACTTGTACTTAACTTTTCAAATTCTGACCAAATAATCATTTCTGAACATAAAAAATTGTTTAAGAAAATTGGCTTTACATTTTCTGGAAAAACGAATAATATTCTTACTCATGTTCCGCTGCTACTGAAAGATAGAAATCCTCAGGAGATAATAAAAAATATCATTCATTATCTAGAACAAGATATTCCCATTCCTTCTATAGATACTATTAGTATAGATATGTTGGCATTTCTAGCGTGTCGGTCAGCAGTAAAGGCTGGAGATACATTGGAAGAAAAACAGATGAGAAAAATTATAGAAAGTCTAGAAAAAACTCCTAATAATGCAACCTGTCCTCATGGAAGACCAACAAGAGTTTTTTATTCTCTTGAAGAAATAAACAAAAATTTTAAGCGATAATTTCCTCTACTTGTCAGAAAAACTGACAATACAAGCCATCTTGTCTTTTATCTTGACAAATATTTGGATGCGCTTTATAATTAAATTATCAAATAATTAGATTATATAAGTAATTATGTCGCAACCACTAGACACAAAAATCATTGAACTCATGTTTGAATTTTCTCGTCATATAAAAGGCCCTATGACAGTTAAATCCCAATTTGCCAACCTAAGCATGTTACAAATGCAGGCACTTTTTTTTGTTGCAACCAACCCAAACAGTACAATGAGTGAAATAGCAAAACACTTTGCGATAGAACTCCCTTCTGCAACAAGTTTGATAAATAAGCTGTATAAAATAAAACTTATTGAGAGAAAAAGAGAAAAAGAAGATAGAAGAAAAATCTATATTGTTTTAACCAAAAATGGAGTACAATTACTTAAGGAAGCAAAAAAAATTCGAAAGCAAAACATTGAAAAAATACTCTCATATCTATCTCAGGAAGAAAAAGAGCAAATGCAAAAGTTGTTAGAAAAGATTTGCCTTTCCTTAGGAGAAAAACATGAATAAACGAGTTGGCATTATTACAATAATAGCTATTTTGATTTTTGCATATGGCGCTGCAACGCTTTTCCTTTTTAATCCAAAAGAAGCTATCCAAACGCAACCAGCATCAGCAAAGGAAATTTCTCCAGAAATTACAGCAGATGGAACCATTACCTCTTCAAATATTGCAACACTTCATTTCCAAACACCAGGAAAAGTAACTGGACTGTATGCAAAAGAAGGAGACAAGGTATATGCGGGCCAATCCATCGCACAACTTGATACCTATATCTTGCAACAACAATTAACTGCAGCGTTAAATAGCTATAGATCAACTAGAGATTCTTTCGATCAATTGCATGTAAACAATCAAGACAATGCAGTAAATGATACTCTGAAGAGAATTTTTGATGAAAATCAAGCAACACTCGACAACACAACAACCAGTGTTGCAGTAGCAAATTATGCATTACAACTTGCAACACTGACAACACCAATTTCTGGAATCGTAACTCATGAAGATATTACTACGGCAAATGTAAATATTGTTCCAACAACAACATTTGTAGTTGCAGACCCACAGGCACTTGTATTTCAGGCAAATGTTCCACAATACCAAATTGATTTTGTTCATGTTGGATCAAAAGCTGTTGTACGAATAGACGGAATGCAAAACCAAACATTCCCTGGAACTATCACCAAAATATATCCACAAAAAGAAACACTTGCAAATGGGCAACAGGTATATAAGGTAGATATAACCTCTGACAACCTTTTAGGAAAAGCAACATTTGACCAAACAGGCACAGCTACAATAACAAGTGATGCAACAAGTGGAGTTTTCCTTATTCCAGCATGGGCAATTGTCAATCATCAGTATGTATGGATTTCCCAAAATGGCAAACCAGTCTTAACACAAGTTACTGTTGGCAGTTTGCACGGAAATGATTACGAAGTAAAAAGTGGATTACAAGAAAACGATGCGGTTATTCTAAATCCACAATCTATTGCGTCACAAAAATACATATTACTATGAAAAATAGAATAAAAAATCTTGTTAATAATAAAGCATTAATGCGAGCACTTATTGCACTTTTTTCAGCAATTGTTATTGTTGGAGGAGGCTTATATATTGGAAAAACATTCGGTCGTGTTTTTATAGACGATTCTCTTGTTGAAGCTCCAATTGTTACCATTTCACCTGCAGCTCCAGATAAACTTATGGAAATGGATGTCTATGAAGGACAAAAGGTAACTAAAGGAGACGTCTTGGGCATCGCCGGTACCAATACATATCGCGCAGATACAGATGGACTTATTATTATGGCAAATCAACAAATTGGTAGTCTTGTGGGCGCACAAAATCCTTTGGCAGAAATGATAAATACAGCAGATATGCGTATTGCAGGAACAATCGACGAAAATAAAGGCCTTAACCTTATTCATCCAGGACAAGTTGCATCATTTACTGTTGATGCTTTACCAGGCAGAACATTCTGGGGATATGTCGATGAAGTTAGTCCGTCTGCCAAACAAACACAACTTTCCTTCTCTATATCAAGTGAACGACCAACTCAACAATTTGTTGTATACGTAAAATATAATGCAGACAAATATCCAGAAATTAAAAATGGCATGTCTGCAAAAATGACAGTGTATACGAATACAAATTAGAGTAGAACATTGAACTGTTTTGTTCTTTTGAAACAGCAGGGAAATAACATATGTATGGCAAAACAAGAAAAAATTTCTCCTCCTCCACAACCTAAAAAAGGTTTTGAAAGACATCAGTGGCTTATTTTGGCAACCCTTATGATTGCATCGTTTCTTGGACGCCTTGATGGAACCATTGTTAACTTAGCACTTCCCAAAATTATTCAAGACTTTGGCATTACCGTATCTCAAGCAAGTTGGATTTCAACAGCATATATTATTGCTAATGCAATTTTTGTCCCTGTCTTTGGCAAATTAGGAGACTTAATTGGCAGAAAACCACTGTATATTTTTGGGATTGTTGGATTTACAGTTACATCGATGTTTGCCGGACTTTCATTTAATTTACCATCCATGATTGTTTTTCGAATTCTTCAGGCAATTACTGTTTCTATTGACTATCCGATTGCTCTTTCTATTATCGCGTTTACATTTGAAGATAGAAAACAGCGAGCAGCAGCAATGGGAATGTGGTCAGCAATTTTTGCGGCAGCAATTGTGTTTGGACCACTTATTGGTGGACCATTAGTAGATAATTTTTCTTGGCGATCTGTTTTTTACATTAATGTACCTCTTGGTGCTATAGGAACAATTATGGCGATGAGATACATCGTTGAACCGGTTAAGCAAATTAAAGGTTTGAAAAATTTTGATATTTTCGGATCGCTTTATTTGGGAATTATGCTTGGAGTTTTGGTTCTTGTACTGGATCAGGGACAAAGTTGGGGTTGGGCAAGTGCAAAAAGCATTATTTCTTATGTTGTAACAATTTTTTCATTTGTCGCATTTATGATTGTCGAACTCCGCGCGAAAGAACCAGTTGTTGATTTAAAGTTTTTTAGAATTCCAACGTTTACTGCCTCTATTATTACCTCATTTTTATCTTTTATGGGAATGATTGGTGGAATTTTTCTTATTCCACTATTTGCGCAAACATATTTGGGATATAGCGTTACCAAAACAGGACTTCTTTTTATCCCATTAGCGTTTGGTATTATGATTGCAGCACAAATTGGTTCGCGGCTTTCTTTTCAATTTCCAGCAAAATACGTTGTTTCCGGCGGTATGCTTTGGGCAACTTTTATTTATTTCTCATTTTCAGGAATAGATATTAAATGGGGAGTTTGGGATATTTCTTGGAGACTCTTTTTTATGGCGCTAGGTCTTGGTCTTGGTTTTGCTCCCCTTACTCAAGCAGCAACGGCAAGTGTTCCACTTGAAGAAGTAGGTATTGCATCATCTGTACTTGCCTTAGCAAGAAATATTGCAGGAGCTTTTGGGACTGCAATTTTTGCAACTGTACTTTCAGATAGTATTACGTCAAGTCTTGTTGCAATAGAAAAATATTCTACAATAAATACAACTAACCCTGCTCTTTTACAACAAATTGCCGCACTCATGCCAATTAAAGCAAATATTGTTTCGTATGCTACTGTTTTCAAATCTGCAAGCATTTTTATGTTTATTGGAGCAATTGCCGCACTATTTGTAAAAGACTTGAGAAAAACAGGCCAACCTGCACACCACGAACCAATGGAGTTATAAATTCCATTTTTATTTGCCATTTTTAACTTTCTCTTTATCAGTCTGAAACATAAAGCAATAATATTTTTAAAAACCCTTCATCCTGGTAAGTAAAACGAACACATCCAGAATTTAAAAAAAGATCCTGGACAAGCCAGAATGACAATGAGTACAATACCTCTATGATAATTCCAGATACTTCTCTCGAACAACAACTTTGGTCTCAAGGATTTATTCATGTCGCAGGAGTCGATGAAGCTGGTAAAGGTCCGCTTGCTGGGCCAGTAACTGCAGGAGCAGTTGTAATACATAAAACCGAACAAATTGTTGAAGGAGTACGAGACAGTAAATTAATGACCAAACTGCAACGGGAAAAGGCCTTTGAAGCAATTTGTGAGCATGCTTCTGCATTTGGAATTGGAATTGTTGAACCCGCGGAAATTGATTTGATAGGAATAGATTTTGCAGTAAAAAAAGCAATGCTGATGGCTTTACAAGAAATTGAACATAAAATTAATGCAAAACTTGATTATGTGATTGTTGATGGATCAAAAACAAAAAAATTGGATACATATAATGCTCAGAGAATTTTAAAAGGAGGATTATATCATTACTCTATTTCGGCAGGGTCAATTCTTGCAAAAGTAACAAGAGATAGAATTATGAAGAAAATGGACCAACAGTATCCGCAATATAATTTTGCAGAACATGTAGGATATGGAACGAAAAAACACTTGCGAGCAATTCAAACATATGGCCCTTGCCCTATCCATCGAAAATCTTTTGAGCCAATAAAATCTTTTGTTACAAATTAGAACTATCAAGCTCTTGGAACTTCTCGTGTTTGAGTTTGTTCGTTTGCTACTTCTATACCAACTGGAATGTTTTCTTGTATTGTTTTCTTAAGAGTAAACATACCAATTCCTGCAGCAATAAATGCGGCAAAACCTCCAACTCCCAGTCCAAATCGAGGACCAAAATTCTCCCCAATCCATCCGATAATGGGTCCTCCAATAGGTGTTGATCCTAAAAAGGCAACTGTCCATAAAGACATAACTCTTCCGCGCATTTCCGGCAAACTTTCCAGCTGCAGCGTTACATTACCGATAGAGTTAAAATTAATTGATGCACCTCCAACAAACACCATTGCAACAATTGCAAGTGGAAGAGTTGGAGAAAAAGCAACCAGCATCATAGAAATACCAAAAAATACAGAAGCGAGAATAAGTTTTTGCGGAGAATTGTGTTTACGATTGGCTGTAAAAAGTCCACCAATTACAGCTCCAATTCCCATAGCTGCGGTAAGAGCAGCATATCCTGCTGCAAGATTATGAAATGTAAACTGAGCAACAAGAGGCAAAATAACTGGAAATTCATATGTTAGGGTTCCAACTATTGCCATCATAACAAGAGTATTTCGGAGAATTGGATTAGAAGCAACATAGGCAAATCCTTCTTTTAATTGTCCACTTTTTTGAGTAGCAATTGGTGCCGGGTCTAATTTTTTAGTATTCATAAGAAAAAGAACAACGACAACTGCAAGATAGGACACACTATTAAGAAAAAAACATACTGTCAAACCAACTGTTGCTGCCAAAATTCCAGCTAAAGAAGGACCAATAACGCGAGTTAAATTTATTTCCCATGCATTGAGACTAACAGCATTTGATAATTGCTCCTTCCCTACCATCTCTGGAACAAATGTTTGACGGGTAGGATTATCAATCATATTTACAAGACCCAAACAAAATGCCAATACCCCAACCATCCATAATTTTATAAGATGGATTCCGACAAGAATACCAAGAATAAGAGCTAAAATTCCCGAACTTATTTGAGTGAAAAAAAGAATTTTTCGTTTGGAAAATCTATCTGCTATTACTCCTCCAATTGGACCAAAAAATAAAATAGGCAAAAATTGTAGTGCTGTAATAAACCCAAGCATCGTTCCAGAATTAGTAAGTTTTAAAACAAGAAGTCCCTGTGCGATGGATTGCATCCACGTGCCAGATAAAGAAATCGCCTGACCAATAAAATACAGTCGATAATTTCTAACATCAAGTGATGAAAACGTGTTTTTACCAAACCTTTTAAATCTTTCCATAACGATACTACTTGAGAAGGTATTACGGGTAAAAGAAGTACCCTGCAAACATGAAAGTAATAACTATTTATATTGTAAATCAGTAAGATAATAAGATCAAGTATTTTAAAAATACTTTACCCTCGATTAAAATTCCCTCCGCGCTAAAGTATTATACTTTCCAGATGCATGTTTTTATGAAAAACATGAGAAAATATGTACTACTTTAACTTCCCACCACTAACAACCGTTACCACCAGTTGTTACCAAAGGAAACATGATTTAGAGACACCGTTGGACTAATACGAGTGCATATTATTCTGAAGTTTTGATTCCACCATTGATTTTGTCCCCAAAATCCCTGATTGAAACCATTAGTAAACCACCAATTATTGTTATCTCCAATATTTCGGCAAACAATTACACTGTTATTAAACCTTTGGTTAGAAAAGTTTCTCCAATTGTTTCCTTGATTGTTAAAATTTGCAAATGCTGCTGAAGCTCCAAATAGCGAAAATGCTGCAACAGACATTGCTACAGAGAAGAAAGTTTTTTTAATATTCATCAACTCACCTCCTTTCAATAAGTCTTTTATAGTAGCTATTTGAGTCAAAATACTGGAAAAAATACAAGGAGAAAGATGTAAGAAAAAATCTTAAAACTAACTTTACTCATTATGTAAAGTTATTAACTTTTATTTTACTTTTAGCCATTTCTATTCGTTTGAAATACATCGAAATCTCCCAACGGTCAAATAAGGTGTGAAATAAACTAGGCTCTGGTAATTTATGTTTCCTCCATCCAGCAATAGATTTTTTGCCAGTTGTAATCATACCCTGTGAATTATCAAGTCTATCTAATGAATACTGTTCTGCTTCACGCTCATGGAACTTTTGAAGTTGAATCTCTATTATTGCAAAAAATACCGCAAGAAAAATTCCCAACAGTAATGAGAAGTAACATTCTGTGGCAACCGCAAGAATGAGTATTCCGATCACAAGAAAGAATAACTGCTGTACTGCTTCCTTTGGCAAAGAGTCAACCTACAAACCAGTAATAAGCTTTGTCTATTAAATCTTACCTGAAGTTTATATAAATGATACTGAAGCAAACCATAATGCGAAAGCATCTACTATTCTTCCGCTATAATTTTAGGGTGTAATTTGTATAACTACTTTTCCTTTTGGATGAACCGTTTCTTGATACGTAAACGCCTCCTGTGCTTTTTCAATAGAAAAAATTTTGTCTATATATACTTTTATTTTTCCAGCGTCAACAAGTTCTGTTAGTTGACGAAGATGAGAAGCATCTGTTTTTGTCATCTGGGAAACAGTGCTAACTCCATACTTTTGTGCAAGATCCTGATTAGGCTGCCCAAGCATTGATACAAGTATGCCGCCCTTTTTAAGGACAAGAAAAGATGCCTCTGTTGTTTTTCCACCTACTGTATCAAAAACAGCATCGTAGTCTTTGAGAATTTCCTCAAATTTTTGTGTTTTGTAATCAATAACTTCATCTGCTCCAAGTTTTTTTGCAAAATCCATGTCTTCTGTTTTGACTGTTGTTGCAGTGTATGCACCAAGAGACTTTGCAAGTTGTACTGCAATATGTCCAATTCCTCCTGCACCTCCATGAATAAGAATTTTTTGTCCACTTGAAAGATGCATTTCGTCTTCAAGTGCTTGTAAAGCACTTACTCCAACAAGCGGCAGAGCACCTGCTTCTTCAAAATTTATTGTCTTTGGCTTAAGTGCAACACTTGTGATATTTGC
>PPGL01000099.1 GCA_003173915.1 Candidatus Levyibacteriota bacterium
AAATCCAAATCCTCCAACAACAAGATATTTAAAAAAGTGCATATAATCGTTACGCGCAAGTCTAATAACTAAAAGCAAAGATTCTTTCATATCATTTGTGTCCATTTTACTTTTTCCCTCTGTTCGGTCATAAAAAATAATTGGAACTTCTTTTACTTTTGCACCAACTTTCACAACGTCATGCAAGATATGCATTTTGTATGCAAAGTTGTAGGAGTACAAATGATCTAGATCAACTTTTTTCAAAAATTCTGTTTTTGTGAGTTTGTATCCTGATGTCATATCGTGAATATTTGGCATTAAAAACATTACTTGTGCAAATATTCCACCAAGCCTACTCTTTAGCTTTCTATCCATCCCCCAATTATCTGGAATGCCTCCTCCGTGAATATACCTACTTCCAATAACATAATCTGCACCATTATCCATTGCTTCAATAAGGCGTGGAATGTCATGTGGATCGTGTTGAAAATCTGCATCAAATTCAATAACAGCATCTGCTTTCATAGTATCCATTGCATAATGCATCCCCCTTACGTACGCTGAACCCAACCCATTCTTTTCACCGGAGAGTAAATGAATATTTTTATATTCCTTCATATACTTTTCAACTTCTTTTGCAGTACCATCTGGAGATTTATCATCTACGACAAGAAGATGTATCGTGTGATTTTTTACTTTTGGAAATACTTCTTTTTCGAGCACTGGAATCATTTTTTTTACATTCTCAGACTCGTTATACGTTGGCATGATAACAACAATATTCATAAATTTAACGAACCAAATAACTAATTACCCTTTTTAAAGAATTCTATTGTTTTTTTTAATCCGTCTTCCAAACTCACCTTTGGTTCCCAATGTAAAAGATTTTTTGCTTTTGTAATATCTGGACATCGTTTTTTTGGATCGTCTTCAGGTAAGGATTCAAAAACAATTTCTGATTGTGCTTGTGTTAACTCCTTTACTAGCGTAGCAAACTCTAAAATTTTTTTCTCGTTTGGATTTCCAAGATTAATAACTTCTCCTTGTAATTTATCTCCAAACATAAATAATAGTAATCCTTCAACCAAATCTGAAACATAGCAAAAACTTCTTGTTTGACTGCCATCTCCATACACACTTAATGGTTGGTTTTGTAAGGCTTGCGTAATAAGATTTGAGACTACCCGTCCATCGTCAACTTGCATATTTGGTCCATAGGTATTAAAAATTCTGACTATTCTCCCATCTACATTGTATTTTCTGACATATGCCATAACAAGTGCTTCTCCAAATCGTTTTGCCTCGTCATATACAGAACGCACACCATTAGGATTTACATTTCCCCAATAGGTTTCTGCCTGAGGCGAAACTGCAGGATCACCATATACTTCAGATGTTGATGCAAAAAGAAGTCGTGCATGTGTTTTTCTTGCAATTTCAAGCAAATTATACGTCCCTTGAGAATTAACAAGGAGTGTCTCGATAGGATAGGCCATATAACTTCTTGCATTTTTTTCATTTGGAGAGGCAGGCGATGCCAAATGAAATATATAATCTGGCTTTGGAAGAGAGTCTACATTCGAAAGAGAAGAGATATTTTGTTCAACAAAAGTAAATCGTGGATTTTTTAAAAGTGAAGAGATATTTTCCTTACTGCTTGTTAAAAAATTATCCAAACAAACAACGCTATAATTTTGAGAAAGAAGACTGTTACAGACGTGTGAGCCTATAAATCCGGCTCCCCCAGCAACCCATACAGTTTCCATACATTATTCTTTCTCTCGTTCCAGCTCTGCCTTAACCATAAGCTCAACAAGCTGAGGGAATGATGTTTTTGGTTGCCATCCCAGAACTTTTTTTGCCTTACTATAATCTCCAATAAGATGATCAACTTCTGCAAATCGTACATGTTTTGGATGATTTGAAACTACATATTTTTCCCAATCATTAATGCCGACAACTTTAAATGCAAGTTCAACAAATTCTTGCACAGAATGTGTCTCACCTGTCGCAACAACATAATCATCGGGTTTTTCTTGCTGCAACATAAGCCACATTGCTTCAACATAATCTCCTGCAAAACCCCAATCTCTTTTAGACTCCATATTTCCTAATTCTAATGTATCTTGTTTTTTGTAGTGTATACGCGCTACTGCATTAGCAACTTTTCGAGTAACAAATTCTATGCCACGTCGTGGGGATTCGTGATTAAAAAGAATTCCAGAAACTGCAAACATGTTATAACTTTCACGATAATTAACAGTAATGTAGTGTGCATACGCTTTTGCAACTCCATATGGACTTCTCGGATAAAACCGTGTGGTTTCTTTTTGTGGAATTTCAACAACTTTCCCAAACATTTCAGAAGATGACGCTTGATAGAATTTAATTTTAGGATTGGTATGGCGAATTGCCTCCATAACTCTTGTTGCTCCTAGTGCGGTAAATTCTCCAGTAAGAACAGGTTGGTCCCAAGAAGTTTTTACAAATGATTGTGCAGCTAAATTATACACTTCGTCTGGTTCTGCGGCGTGGATAGCATCAGTGAGGGATCCTTGATCGAGTAAATCTCCAGAAACTAATTCAACATCGTGAGCAATTTGCTTAATGTTCTCCATATTTGGAGTACTGAGTCTTCGAACAAGTCCATATACTTTGTATCCTTTAGATAAAAGAAGCTCTGCTAAATACGATCCATCTTGTCCTGTAATACCAGTAATAAGCGCTCGTTTTGCCATAACTTTCAACAACTAGGTAGGTTCTATTCTACTCAATACTTCGCCAATAGTCCAGTATATTTTTAAGAGTTGTATCAAGAGGAATTTTAGGAATCCATCCAGTAATTTCTCTCATTTTTGATGCATCACAAACAAGATCTGGATTGTCTGCTGGCCTAGATAACTGTGGATCTTTTTCTACTGTAACCTTTACACGCGAAAAAGACAGCAACTTTTCAAGAATATCTGAAATTTTATGAGAAACTCCAGAACCAATATTGTACACATCCCCGGCTTCTCCCTTTTCTAATATCAGTGTGTATGCCTCAACCATGTCTCGTACATCGGTAAAGTCTCTTTTTGTATCTAGATTCCCAACCTGTAAAGTTGGCGCGCTTTTTCCTTTCTCAATATCCGAAATCTGACTTGCAAATCGAGCAACAACAAATTGAGGTGTTTGCCGAGGACCAATATGATTAAACGGTCGTACCCTAATAATGTGCATTCCTGATGCAAAGTGATATTGCCATCCTAAAAAATCTTGAGCAATTTTTGATACAGCATACGGACTTGTTGGACGAAGAGGAACATCCTCATTTATAGGTAAATTCTTTTGATCAACAAGTCCATACACTTCTGCAGACGATGTTACAAGAATTTTTGTCGATAATAAATTGTGAAATTTTACTGCTTCAAAAAGATTTACTTCTATAGCAATATTATTTGTGAGTGTTGCTGCAGGATTTACAAAACTTTTTGTTGGGGATGCAAGTGCTGCTAAGTGGTAAATCTCATCAGGTTTCACTTCTCCTACAATTTCTTTAACACGGTCAAAATCTTGTAAATCAACAGCACGAAGCTTGAGTTTTCCTTGAAGATGAGAAATATTTTCAGAAAATGATTCTGAAAGAGAAGTTCCAAATACCTCGCAATCTCCTTTTCCCAAAAGAAATTCAGCAAGAAAACTTCCTGCAAAGCCAGAGACACCGGTTATGAGGATTTTTTTCATTGACCAACTCCGACATAGGTAAATCCGAGTTCTTTTGCTTTTTCAGGATCATAAATATTTCTTCCATCAACGAGATTTTGATGTTTCATTACCTCTTTTATATCTTTTAAATCTAGTTGTTTGAATTCACTCCATTCAGTCATTACAACAAGAATATCTGCATTTCTTGCAGTTTCTAATGCACTTTCACAAAAATGTACTCCTTTAAATTCTGCAAGGCGTTTGGCATTCCCCATTGCAATGGGATCGTATGCTTTCACAATGGTACCTTTTTCAAGAAGTGCTGGAATAACGACCCGGGAAGGAGCATCACGCATGTCATCTGTATCTGGTTTAAATGATAATCCCAAAACTCCAATCGTCTTACCTTCAACATTTCCTCCAAGAAGTGTTTTTGTCTTTGTCACAACTGCATACATTGCTTCCTCGTTTACTTTTTCAACATCTTTTAAAAGAGTAAAATCATATCCATATTGCTTTGCAATAACAATAAGTGCCTTAACATCTTTTGGAAAGCAGCTTCCACCATATCCCGCTCCTGCATTAAGAAATTTCGGACCAATTCTGTTATCAAGTCCAATTGCTTCAAGGACATCAGGACCATTTGCTCCAACTTTTTCGCAAAGTTGTGCAATTGCATTTGCGAAAGAAATTTTTGTTGCAAGAAAAGAATTCGCAGCATACTTAATCATTTCCGCAGTTTCAAGAGTTGTTAGTACAAGTGTTCCGTCAATTGGCTTATGGAGTTCGACGAGCATGCCTTTTGCTCTATCTGAATCTGATCCAATAACAATTCTATCTGGATGCTGCGTATCCCCAATCGCTTGTCCTTCTCGTAAAAATTCTGGCACAGAGGCAACATCAAATTCTGTTCCTTCTGGTTTTACTTTATTAATAAGCGCTTCCACTTTTCTATTTGTCCCAACAGGCACAGTACTTTTTACAATGACAACAGTGTACCCTTGCAAATGTTTGCCGACTTTTTCGGCAACCTCAAAAACAACTGACAAGTCTGCCTCGCCAGTTACAGGTTTTGGAGGGGTACCAACTGCGATAAAAACAACATCTGATGCCGGAACTGCTTTTTCGTAATCTAGTGTAAACAATAATCGCCCCGCAGCAACATTTCTTTTAACTATTTCTTCAAGACCAGGCTCGTAGATTGGCAGAATACCTTTTTTCAAATTTTCAATTTTTTCCGGAGTGTGTCCAATAACCCATACGGTATTCCCAAGATCTGCAAAAACTGCAGCAGTTACAAGTCCTACATATCCATGTCCTAAAAAAGTAATTGTCATAAACGTTGAATTATGAATGACGCACTATGCAGTAAGCATAATTCATACTGCATAATTCTTATTGCATTTGGCTCTTTATCTCTTTTAATCCTTCTGAAAAAGCATGCAAATGAACTCCTATTTTTTTTATTTTATCATTTTCAAGCGACAAATTGAATCCCCTGATTGCTCGATCTACAAAAAATTCCGAACGTGTAGTCTCTGTAATTAAATCTTCATTAAATCCGAATTCTTTTGCAACAGATTTTGCCACAAGAAAAGGACTTACAGATTCATCGCCAACACAGTGGAATATTCCCAGGATATTTTTTTGGACAATCGTATTAAGAACAATTGCAATATCATCAATAAATGTTGGAGTAAAATAATGATCCGAAACAGCTTTTATTGGTTTTCCCTGGGATAGAAGTGAAATAAAAATTCGCACATATTCTTTTTTTTCAAAATTTGCTCGATATGGATAGGCAATTCGCAAAAGAACCGATGGAATGCCGCTTTGCAAAACAACTTTTTCTGCTTCGTATTTTGTTGTTGCATAAAAATTAGCAGGACTAGGAGCATCTTCTTCAGAATACTTTTCTCCAAGTTTTTTATCTCCCGAAAACACCATATCTGTTGAAACAAAAATAATTTTTTTACCTGTCTGTTTGCATGCATCAACAACATTTTGAGTTCCGAGAACATTTATCTTCCATGCTTCTGATTCTTGACCCAAATCTTTTTCTTTTTCTGATCCATCTACATCTGTTTTTGCAGCAAGATGCAACACAACAGGTGCATCTGAATCTTGAATTTTCTTAAGAACAGACTCTTTGTCGGTAATATCAGTTCCTGTTTTTCGACTAAGATCTTCAAATGTATACGACAAACCAAGCAGTTCTGTAATTCGTGAACCGACAAGTCCAGAAAGTCCTGTTCCAATAATATGCGTTTTCTCCATACTTTTTATCTAAATTTATGATTTCTTTGCAAGCGAATCAAAATATAAAATAATCCATTCTCTATGATCAAAAGCAAATTCTTCTTCTTTTGGAAGATGTTCTTTGTCAAACCATACAATCTCTGTTACTTCTTCATTTAATTTTTTCTCTCCACCGGAAACTTTGACCACATAAATAAAATCAACATTTTGTCTATCTTCCTTTGGTCGATGTGGATTGTCATTCACTTTCAACAAATGATCAATTTTTCCTATGTATCCTGTTTCTTCTGTCAGTTCTCGCAGAGCACCAGCTTCTGTTGTTTCATCCCTATCTAAGAATCCTCCAGGAACAGTATAAAAACCTCCCCGCGTCAGGTGTGGAGCACGTTTTGTAAGAAGAACTTCCTGCTTGTCATTTACAGCAACACAAACAACAGTCACATGTCGAAGTCCAGGAGAAGCAATTGTTCCGTTTTCAAATGTACAAGAAATCATTATCTATTTCCGTATTGTTTTTCGTAATACTCTTTGTATGTACCGCTTTTAATATCTTTCCACCACCACTCGTTTTCTTTGTACCATTGTATGGTCTTTTCAAGCCAACTATCAAAATCATGTTGTGGTTGCCATCCAAGTTCGTTTTTTATTTTACTCCAATCAATTGCATATCGTCTGTCATGACCAGGTCTATCTTTTACATATTCAATATAACTTTCATCTTTTCCTAAATGCTGTACTATTTTCTTTGCAACGGAAAGATTGTTAATATCTTCTGTGAATCCTCCAACACAATATGTTTCTCCAATTTTTCCTTTTTGCAAAACAACATCTATTGCTCGACAATGATCTTCAACATATAACCAGTCACGAACATACAATCCGTCTCCGTAGATGGGAATTTTTTTGTCTTCCAACACATTCGTTATTGCGAGAGGAATCATTTTTTCTGGGAATTGATATGGACCAAAGTTATTAGAACAATTAGTAATAGTAATTGGAAGCCCATACGTATCTGCATATGCTCTGACTAAATGATCTGATCCTGCTTTACTTGCCGAATATGGACTATGTGGATTGTATGGAGTGTGTTCTGTAAATCGCTCGTTTGAACCAAGCGCTAAAGCTCCAAATACTTCATCTGTTGAAACATGATGAAATCTTTGGACATTATTTTTGACAGCCGCATCGAGTAAAACTTGTGTCCCACCAACATTTGTTTCAACAAAATCAGAGGGATTCATAATTGATCTATCTACATGACTTTCTGCTGCAAAATGAACAACAATATCAACTCCCTCCATTGCTGTTGCAACAGCAACAGGATCACAAATATCACCTTTAACAAAAGTATAATTTGGTTTGTCCTGAACATCTCGGAGATTTTCAAGATTTCCTGCGTAGGTTAGTTTGTCTAGGTTAACAATTTCATCTTCCGGATGTTCTTTCAACCAGTATAAAACAAAATTTGCTCCAATAAATCCAGCTCCACCGGTTACAAGAAGTTTCATAGAACTATATTATTATATCTTGGAATATATAAATTTGCATGAGTGGAAGTAGAAATGGATTATTCTTTCTGATTTTGATCTTTTTCTGCCCAGAATTTACTTGCGTTGAATAAACTTCCAAATGTTCCTGCATCACTCCAAAATCCCTGAAGCTCTGCCCAGGTAAGAGTTCCTTCTTTGATATATTCGTTATTTACATCTGTAATTTCAAGTTGTCCACGTGCTGAAGGCTTAATTGTTGTAATTTTATTAAATACTGTTTTATCGTACATATATAAACCAGTTACAGCATAGCTACTTTTTGGATTTTTTGGTTTTTCTTCTATACTTAAGATTTTATTTTTATTGTATGTATCAAATTGTGGAACTCCATAACGGGTTGGATCAGGGACTGCTTTTAAAAATATTTTTGCGCCTTTTCTGAAGTTTTTTACATCTTCAGAAATATCAGCATCTGTTGTATTATCCCCCAAAATAACGGCAATACTATCATCTCCTGAGAAATCTTTTGCGAGTGCAAGCGCATCCGCGATACCTCCATCTGGCTTTTCTTGATATGCGTACTCTAAGTGCTCGACACCAAGTTGTGTTCCATTTTTTAGTACTCCTAAATAATGACCTACATGAGGGCCACTGGTAATAACAAGAATATGTTTGATACCAGCCCTAACAAGCGTTTCAATTGGATAAAAAATCATTGGCTTATTGTATACGGGAAGAAGATGTTTGTTGGTAACGTGAGTCAGAGGATATAGTCTTGTTCCAAGTCCACCAGCTAAAATAACACCTTTCATATATTAGAGACCGACGTTTAGTACAAAAAATACTAGGGCAATACCAAGCGTCGCTATTGCAATGTATTCTAACACAATCTTTACTGAAAAACTATGATGGATG
>PPGL01000068.1 GCA_003173915.1 Candidatus Levyibacteriota bacterium
TTCTCCTCCCAAAATATTCATTGCATCAACGAGTGGGCGTAAATCAATAGCAATAATTCCATCGACTTTTTCGTATGCACCAGCAGTTTTATACAAGCTATTAAACGAATCCATTGATGTTACAAAATCAGGAGACAAATTCGTATCTCGAATATTTAACTGTGGAACTTTTGGTAAATAGAGTTGCAATGGTCTTGGAGCAGTAGGTTTATTGGCAATGGTTGCATCAAGACTATAAATATCTTGCGATGTTTCAGCATGAATAGCACCATGTTCAAGTCGCATAATTGCATATGCAGTCATAAATCCTCCTGTCGGACGAATTTCTTCATTATTTTGGAATATAACAAGATACTTCTTCGCTGTTGGCTCTCCAAGTTGTTGTGGCAATACTTTAATAAGAGGACTTGCTTCTGTGACAAATGTGTCTGCTTCGTCAACAATTTTTCTCGCAGACGCTAACTTACTACGTATTTTCTCGCCTCCAAATAATGGTGGGTAGTGATTTGGATCTACTTGGTCGAGTTCTTGTTTCACAAGGGTAAGCGAACTTGAAATTTTATCTATATTTGGAGTAATTTTCCCAAGTGTCATAACAGCAGTCTGAATTCTATTTTGAGCACTTCCTCCAACAAAACTAGTTTTTCCCTTTAACCCAAGAACATCTGCATATGGAGCAACAGACTCTACAAGAGTCTTCCCTCCATCCAAGCCATACAAACCGGCTTTAATAAGATGGTCGGCATCGGAGTAATACCAATTCAGAATTGGTATAAAAGCAAGATATCCCATTGCGTGAAGATTTTGCTGAGTTTTTGTTAGTTGGGCTTTCGTGTTATCCAGTTGCGTTGAAGCATCTTCAATATTTTGTTGTTTTGCTGCTGTGTATGCAAGCATTGCTTGCGCATATGTTGCTTTTGCTTGAGATGCAAGTTTCATTGTTGGGAAAATAATGCCAAAAACAACAAAAAGCAAAAGAAGACCTCCAATCCCAACTCCCCATACCAATATTTTTCTTTTTGCTTTTGCTGATTTTCTTCTCATAGAAGGACCTTGTTGCTGGAGGGGTACTTTTGTTGACTTTTTTGTTAAATCTATTTTTTCAAACCCATCCATAGAATAATACTAAAGAATATGCTCGGATATGTCAAGTCGAACAAGGCTAAATCAGAGTGCTCCTTTTGCAGAAATCATAGCCCAGGGAGTTTTGGCAATTATCATTAAATCGTACCATATTGAGCTTTTATGTACATAATCTGCGTCCATTTGGATACGTTTATCAAAATTTATTTCACTTCTTCCGTTTACTTGCCAGTACCCAGTAATTCCTGGTTTTACTGACAACACAACCTTTACTGCATCTTTTGTATGCGGGTAACTTTTTTGTTGCTCGCGAAGTTCATCTGGATAGTACGCCCTTGGACCGACCAAACTCATATCTCCCTTTAATACATTCATAAATTGAGGAATTTCATCAAGTGAATATTTTCTAATAATTTTCCCAGCATGGGTAATTCGAGGATCATTTTTTAATTTATAACTTCCTCTTTTATATGTATCAAATAATTTTGCATATTTTGGATTTTCTCTTAAAATTTCATGTGCATTTTGAACCATCGATCGAAATTTAAACATTTTAAATGGCTTTCCACTTTTTCCAACCCGCTCTGGGGTATCCGCGAGGATTGGTCCTGGGGAATCAAGCTTTATCCATAAAGCAACAAGAAGAATAACAGGACAAAATAAAACAAGCAAAAAGAGCGAAAAAATTACATCAATGGCGCGTTTGACAAAAAAATAGACTGATCCTTTTTCAACTTCTTCGTAAGGCATAAAATCAGGCAAGATGTTCGTGAGATGTTCCATCTAGATTTTCAACAATTTCTTTAATTTTAGGAACAGATTTTTTTGGACAAATGAGAATAACGTCATCAGTATTTACAACAATCATGTCTTCCAAATCAATCCCAACAACAAGCTGTTTTGTAAAATTAAACATAAGCGAATCCTGTGAATCTTGCACTAACACATTTCCTTTTGTCACATTTTCTTCCTCAGCAGATGCCAATGCTTCTTTAAGCGATTCCCATGCACCAATATCACTCCAGCCCAAATCATCTGACAAAACAAGTACTTCATCTGCTGGCATTTTCTCTAAAATTGCATCATCAAAACTAATTTTTTCAAGCGAACTATATGTTTTCTCAAGTATTTTTTCAAATGATGTACTACCATATGCATTTTCTATTTTTTGGAGTTTTTGAGCCATTTCTGGGGTGTAAGAAGAAAAAAGGGAGACAAGAAATCGCGGTGTTGTAACAAAATATCCAAGATTCCAAAAATATTCATGACTTTCCATAAAATCTTCTGCTTCAGATAATTTTGGCCGATATTTTAGCCGTTTGAAGGTATATACAGGAAAACCATTTTTATCCATAACTTTTTTCCCTGTCTGAATCCATCCCATGTTTTGATTGGCAAAGCGAGGATTTTGTGCAATAAAAACAAATTTTGCTTTTTTATTTTTTACAATTTCCTCAGCGCCTTGCAGTGCTTTTCTGAATTTTTCTTCATTTTTGACCATATGGTCACTCCAGACAATTGCGATTGGTTCATCTAAATCTTTTTTTGCTAGAAGAAACGCAGCAAGACCAATCGCTGGACCAACATCTCGCATTTGTGGTTCGAAAATAAAATTTTCTTTAGGAAGTTGTGGAAGTTGCTGGATAACTAATTCTTTGTATCGTTTCCCTGTTGCAATGTAGATTTGTTGAGGAGAAAAAGATGGAGCCAATCGATTAACAGTTTGCTGAATTGTAGAATACTCTCCAATGATTTTCCCAAATTGCTTTGGTGTGTTTTTTCGTGAAAGTGGCCACAAACGGGTTCCAACTCCTCCTGCAAAAATAACAATTCTCATAAACTAATTACTCGTACTATTTGTTACCTGAGCAATAACCAATTGTAGCTTTTTCTCAAATTGCTCAAAAGAAAATCTTTTTGCATTTTCAATGCAAGCTTTACTATTATAGTCCTTTTCGTTGAAATTTTTCAATGCACTAATAAGTGCCTCTGTCGTTTGCTTTTCATATAAAAATCCTGTTTTTTTATGAATCACAATTTCTGCTGCCCCCCCCTTTCCATAAGCAATAACTGGTCGACCGCAAGCTTGCACTTCTGCCATGACAAGTCCAAAATCTTCTTTTGCAGGAAAAATAAGCGCTTTACAATTTGAATATAATATTTTTAACTGCTCATCAGAAACTTTTCCTGTAAATGTTACTGTCGGACCTGCTCGCGAGGAGAAGTATGCAATGTCTCCATCACCTGCAACAATAAGAGGAATAGAAAGTGCATTTGCTGCAGCGATTGCTTGATCGACGCGCTTGTATGAGGTAAACCGAGAAAGTCTTGCAACAACAAGAAAATATGAATTTGGAGAAATAGAAAAACTATTTAGAAAAGATTCTGAAGAATTTTTGCTTGGCGAACTTACAAGAAAGGTTTCATCCAAAGAAGGATATACTATTTCTGCATCGCGCTTATAATACATCTGAATTCTTTTTTCCACTTCCTGAGAAATTGCAACGTAAGTATCAGGTCTAGTTGCAGCAACCTTATCCCACATACGAAGATAACTAACAACGGGAAAAGAAAAAAATCGCAAGACTGATGAAGAAAAATATTCATCGTATCCACTCCACAGATATCTTGTTGGAGTAAGACAAATACAAATATGTTTAGTTGAAGGTTTTGTGATAATTCCTTTTGCCGCTTCACTAGTAACAGAAATTACTAAATCAAATCCGTCAAAAGTAAACTCCTCAAATGCCATTGGCATAAGTGGTGCAAGGAGTTCGTGTTTTTTTGAAAAAGGAAATTTTTGTAAAAATGATGTTTTGATAGGAATTTTGTTCGCCCATGATGCAGTTGCGCCGTTATACACGGATGTATACAAAGGAGCGTGTGGAAAAATTTTGTGTAGCGCTAGCAACACGCGCTCTGCTCCTCCCCATTTATTTACTCTGTCATATACTAATGCAACTTTCATAAAGCTGATGCGTTTGTTTGGTCATTTTTTCCCAGGAAAACTCTTTTGCGCGTTTTCTCCCAAGTAACCGTTTACGATTAATATATAGCGGAGCAGCATACAAAATGCCCTGCAGCACGCGAAAAATATCATCTGCATCTGAGGGGTTAAAATATTCTGCAACATCTTTACAAATTTCCAAAAGTGCAGGAATATGCGAACACGCCACAAGACAACCGTTTGCCATTGCTTCAACAGCAGGAAGACCAAATCCTTCCATAAGAGACGGCAGAACAAGTGCAACAGCATGCTGATAGAGTAACGATAAATCGCCATCTGAAATATGTTCGTAAAATGTAACCGATGAAGCAACAGGAGAGCGTGCAACTTTTTCTTTTAATTTTTTATAAAAGAAATCTTCCTTTCCTACAAAAACAAGATGAATTGGAGCAGTATTTGCTTGTTTAAGTTTTCCAAAAGCAGATAAAAGCATTTCTAAATTTTTATGTGGATATGCATTCCCAACGTATAGGAAATATGGCTGAGAATTACCAAAATGCATATTTTTTTTAGCAATAACTCCATCGTCAATCCCTTCATAGGTAACCTCAATTTTTTCTTCTGAGACAGAAAAATGGTCAATCAATTCTTTTTTTGTTGCCTGCGAAACAGTAAGAATTTTTTTGGCTTTTCTAACTGCTTGCGATAAAACAATTTTATATCCATTGTATTTTGCCCAAAAGATACTTTGAGGAAGTGTTGATGCTTTACCTGTTGGAAAGTGGTGCAAAATTACATCGTGTACTGTAACGACAAAATTTCCGGAATAAAAAATAGGGACAGAAAAATAGGGAAAATGGACTAAGTCCAGGTGTTCTTTCTGTAACAATTGAGGGAACGTCAGTTGTTCGGAAAGGGTATGCCATCGAATATCTGCCAAACGCTTTTGAAAATTTTTACCATGTAACTCGACAGATTCAAACTCTGGTTTGCGGAAGAAAAGAATGTATTCGTTTTGTTTGTCCTGTTTCTCAAGATTTAAAACTAAATTTCGAATGTATCGTCCAACACCGGTTTCATTCCAAAGCCGAGCATCAATACCAATTTTTACCATACTATCAATTTATTGTAGTATATTCAGCCTCAAATAACTACTGTGAATTACCGATTTTGGCAGAAGCGAGTTTGGGCAAATTCTTTTTGTGCAAATAATCAATTCCTTGCATCACTGCCCATGTTACAAATGAAGGGTAAATTGTAGTATAGTGCTTTTTGTAAAAAATTCGCATTGCATCAAAACGAGCATTTTGCATACGAATTTTTCTCTCTATATTTGCAGTTGTAATTGTTTGTGATTGTTTTTTAATACCACTGGAAACTCCTCCATAGTGTAAAATTGAAACAGTCGGAACATAATAAATCTTCCACCCCTTAATTCCCAACATATAACAAAAATCCAAATCTTCTCCATAGAAAAAATAATCTTCATCCCACCAACCAATTGACTCTCCTGCTTCACGCTTTACCATCATAAATGCACCAACAATTGCCGGAACAGTATGAATTGTTTCAAAATTCTCCCACCCTCTTGTATAACCTGAAAACAAACGAGATGTAGGAAACATCTTTTCTAGTCCAGAAAAATGACAAAATGCATTCCATGGAGTAGGAAAACCTCTGTGAGAAGCTTCATCTATTCCTCCACTTGGAATTTCTACTTTGCATGTTGCTGCCCCTGCATCAGGATGACTTTCCATAAATTGCAGCATCGTTTGCAAAGTATTATGATGTACAACGGTATCTGGATTGAGAAACAAAACATATTTTCCACTTGCTTTTGCTATTGCAACATTATTTCCTTTTGCAAATCCGAGATTTTTTTTATTATCCAAAATAAAGAATCGTTTTATTTTTGAAGTTTTTTTGTATAAAGTAAGAACATCCATCGTATTATCTGGAGAGTTATTATCAGAAACAAATATTTCGTATTTTCCCGATATCACTTTATCAGGACAATTTTTTTCTATCGATTCTATTGTTTCTTTCGTAAGTTTTGCAGTTCCATAACTTACAATAATAATTGAGAGTTGTACAGTATTCATAGAGAAGTTGTTACGTTATGATAAACGTCTTCAAGGCGTTTTGCAATAGTTCCCCAAGAATATTTTTCTTCAATTAATGTGCGAGCATTTTTTATCAACTTTTCAGAAAAAGAACTATCTGTCAAGATTTTTACAACATGCTCAGCAAGTTCGTCTGCTGTTTGTCCAACAAGTGCTTCTTTTTCGTGTCTTCCATCAAGTCCTTCAACACCCAGTTTGGTTGTTACGACGGGTGTTCCACTTGCCATTGATTCTAAAATTTTATAACTTGTCCCCCCTCCAACTGTAATTGGTGCAAGAAGAACATCTGCTTTTTGATAAATCTTCCATGTTTCATCAGGTGCATTTTCATCAAATATAACAGACTCTGAACTAAAGGATTTTAGGCTTTCCGGAATATGTTTTCCTACAATCCATAATTTAATTTTACTATCCAAATCCTGAACTTTAGATTCAACTTTTGGCCAAATTTCTTTAAGAATCCACTCTGCTGCAGTAGTATTTTGTATCCATTTAAAATCTCCAATAAATAAAACATATTTTGTTTTTCGCTGTCCTGTCTTTTTTTTGAGAGCATACAAATGTGTATCAACTCCATTTGGAACAACAACAACGTCGTCTCTTTTCATAAGTTTTTTTTCTTTTTCAGATACAGCTACAAGTACTGATGCTTTTTTCCAAAAAAACTCTTCTGTTTTTTTAATTTTTGCGATATCAAGCAAAAGAAGGGGCCGAGTATATATTGGAGCTACCTGCATAAAGCGTTCATATACCAAATACTCTATATTGTGCTCGACCAAAACCGTTGGTAAATACGTGCGGGGCAAATTTTGAAATACATAAAACGTTTCTATATGAATAAGATCAAATTGCTTTGTATTGAGAAGAGTAATTATTTTCTGTTTCATGTCAGCATTTGTATGACCAACAAGAAGAAAAGGATAGGAAGAAATAACCGACTGTAATACATTTTTTGCAGACCATTGTTTTTTTCGAGGAACAGTAACGATTTCTTCACAAAATTTTGCAACTTCTTTTATGTCATTTTCTGTTTGATTTGGACGCACTTCGCAAATAAGTGTGAT